>NZ_JBFBDO010000111.1:0-26553 GCF_040683335.1 Kitasatospora sp. NPDC093806 | reverse complement strand
GGCCGGCTGGGCCCGGACCGGCGACGCCCACCACGTCTGCCGCCCCGAACCCACGGGCGAGGGCGTGGCCCGGGCGATCGAGGCGGCACTGGCCCGGGCCGGCGTCGCCCCCGCCGAGGTCGGCTACGTCAACGCCAACGGCACCGGTTCGCCGCTGGCCGACCGCGCCGAGGCCACCGCGCTGCACCGGGTCTTCGGCGAGCACACCGCGCGACTGCCGGTCAGCTCCGGCAAGGGCGTCCACGGCCACGCCCTGGAGGCCTCCGCCCTGCTCGAACTCGTGGTCACCATCGGCGCGCTGACCGACGGCCTGCTGCCGGTCAACGCCGGCTGGCTGGGCCCGGACCCGGAGATCGGCCTGGACCTCGTGCTGGACGGTCCCCGGGCCGCCCGGCCGGGCTACGCGCTCACCCTCAACTCGGCCTTCGGCGGCGCCAACACCGCACTCCTGGTGGCCGCCCCGTGACCGCGCTGCGCATCCTCGCCGAGGCCGTCTGGCCCGACCCCGACGCATCCGCCGCCGAGCCGCTGCCCCCGCTGCCCGGCTTCGCCGCGTCCTCCTTCAACCCCCTGGTGGCCGAGACCGCCGAACGCTGCCTGCGCGCCCGCCACGGCAGCGCCCCGGCCCCCGGCCGGACCGCGCTGCTGCTGGCCAGCACCGCCGGCGACCGCGTCACCGCCCGGGCCATCGACGAGGCGGCGGCCGACCCCGACCGGCGGATGCCGCCGCTGCTGTTCTTCCAGTCCAACCCCAACGCCGTCCTCGGCCACATCGCCGCCCGCTGGGGCCTGACCGGCCCGGTGGTGGCGATCAGCCCGGCGGCCACCCCGCCCGGGCGGGTCCCGCAGGACGCGCTGGACCTGGCCGAGCTGCTCCTCGCGGACGGCGACGCCGAGCAGGTCCTGGTCATCGCCGCCGAACCGGCCGACGGCCCGGACGGGACCGACCGGGCCGTGGCCCTGCTGGTCGCCGCCCCCTGACCCGCGCACCGCCCACCCACCACCCCCTCTGCGCACCACCGGCGCGAACGGTCCCCCACCCGCCGCGTCCCGCCGCAGCACACCCAGCACGCCCAGCACCTCGGGAGGGATCCACCCCGTGAGCATCCGCAGCATCCGCACCCTGCTGGCCGACGACCCGGCCGTCGGCGCCGGCAACGTCCTCACCAGCCGGCTCGCCCTCGGCCTCGGCCTCGACGAGCCCCTGCTGACCTTCGACACCCCGGTGGACGACCACGCCGCCTGGCAGCCCTTCACGGTCAGCGAACTGGACCGCGCCGTCCGCGCCCGCGCCGCCGCCCTGCACGCGCTCGGCATCGGCCGCCGCGACCCGGTGGTGGTGTACGCGAGCGCCGCCGCCGACCACGTGCTGGCCTTCCTCGCGCTGGCCCGGCTCGGCGCCATCCCCGCGCTGCTCAACCCCAACCTGCCCGGCGAGCGGGCCGCCCGCTACATCGCCAAGCTCGGCCCGGTCGGCATCCTCGCCGACGAGGCGCACCTGGCCGCGCTGGCCGGCCACGACCCGGGCGCCCCCGCGCTCCCGGAGATCGGCACGCTCGGCTCCGGCGACCCGGCGGCCGCCCCCGAGCCGTACCGGCACTGGTCCGGCGACCCGGTGGCGATCACCCACTCCTCCGGCACCACCGGCATGCCCAAGGCCGTGGTCCACTCGCACGCGAGCCTGTACGCGGCGATCCGCCACCGCGCCCGGCTGCCCCGCCCGCAGGGCCAGGAGCGGATGCTCAGCGCGCTGCCCGCCCCGCACGCCGCCACCCTGATCGCGGTCAACCTGGCGCTCGCCTCGCACACCCAACTCGCCGTGTTGTCCAGCCAGTCCGGCGCGGGGGTACTGGACGCGATCGAGCGGTGGCGCCCCAGCGGTGTGGTGGGCTTCGCCGCCACCTGGGCCGACCTCGCCCACCATGACCTGGCGGCACGGGAGTTGGACTCGGTCGCGCTCTGGTGGAACACCGGCGACTGCGCGCACGAGGTGCACATCCGCCGGCTGGTCGCGGTCGGCAGCCGCGAGTCGGTGACCCGCGAGGGCCGGGTCCGGGTGCCCGGCTCGCTGTTCGTCGACGGCCTCGGCTCCACCGAGATGGGCCACTCGCACTTCTTCATCACCCACGGCCCCGGCACCGAGCGCTACGGCCGCTGCGTCGGCCGCCCGCACGCCTTCGTCGACTGCGAGCTGGTCGGCCCGGACGGCGAGCCGCTCGGCCCCGGCGAGGTCGGCGAACTCGCCACCGACTCGCCCACCCTGGCGCTCGGCTACTGGAACGACTCCGCCACCCACTACCGCACCCGGCTGCGCGGCCGGTTCCTCACCGGCGACCTCATGTACCGGGACGAGGAGGGCTACTACTACCACGTCGACCGGGCCGTCGACTCGGTCGAACTCGGCGACGGCAAGCGGCTGTTCACCGCGATGTCGGAGGAACGGGTGCTGGCCGCGCTGCCCGACGTGCTGGACTGCACGGTGGTCGCGGTGCGCGACGGCGAGCGGGTGGTCACCGACGTGCTGCTGATCCTGGCCGCCGACGCCGACCCGGCCGCCGACCGGACCAAGGCCGTCACCGCCGCCCTGGACGAGGCCGCCGCGGCCACCGTCCGCCAGGTCGTGGTGGTGGCCGGGGAGGACATCCCGCTCGGGCCGACCGGCAAGGTCCGCAAGGTGCTGCTGCGCCAGCGCTACCTGGACTCGGTCGCCACCGCGCCGGCCGCTGCTCCGGTCGCCGGGGCCGACGCGTGAGCGCCGCCCGCCGCCCCGGCGCCGTGGTCACCGGGATCGGCCTGGTCACCCCGGTCGGCCGCAAGCCGGACGAGGTCTTCGACGCGCTCACCGCCGGCCGCTCCGGCATCCGCGCCCTGCCCGAGGGGCACGCCGCGCACGGCTGGCTGACCGCCGCCGGCGTCGCCCCGGCGGTCGACGGCCGGGAGGTGCTGCCGCCGACCGAGACCCGCTGCGTCGACCGGTTCGTGCTGCTCGCCCTGGCCGCCGCCGACGACGCGCTCACCGACGCCGGCCTGGTGGTCGGCCGGGACGCCGACCCGCACCGCACCGCCGTCGTGCTGGCCACCGGCGGCGGCGGACTGGAGACCTTCGAGCAGCAGTCCCACCGCCGCCTCGACCGCGGCCGCCCCGGCGTCAGCCCGTACCTGCTGCCCGGGATGCTGTCCAACATGGCCACCGCCCGGGTCGCCATCAAGCACGGGATCCGGGGCTTCAGTTCGGCCATCGTGACCGCCTGCGCGGCCGGCGCCCAGGCCGTCGCCGAGGGGCTGCGGCTGATCCGGGCCGGCGACGCCGACGTGGTGGTGTGCGGCGGCAGCGAGTCCTCGCTGCACCCGACCATCGCCGCCGCCTTCACCAACGCCCGCGCCCTGTCCTCCGGTTGGGAGGACCCGACGGAGGCCAGCCGGCCCTTCGACCGCCGCCGCAACGGCTTCGTACTGGGCGAGGGCAGCGCCGTCCTGGTGCTGGAGAGCGTCGAGCACGCCACCGCGCGCGGCGCGGCCGGCTACGCCGACCTGACCGGCTGGGGCGCCTCCACCGACGCCCACCACCCGACCATGCCGCGCCCGGACGGTGCCGGGGCCGCCGACGCGATGCGCACCGCGCTGGCCAGTGCCGGCCTGGCACCGTCCGACATCGGCTACGTCAACGCCCACGGCACCGGCACCAAGCTCGGCGACGTCGCCGAGACCGCCGCGCTGCGCGAGGTCTTCGGCGAGCACGGCCCGGCGGTCAGCTCCACCAAGGGCGCCACCGGCCATCTGCTGGGCGCCGCTGGCGCGTTGGAGGCGGCGGTGACCGCGCTCGCGGTCGCCCGGGGGACGCTGCCGCCGACCGTCAACCTGGTCGATCCGGACCCGGCCTGCGACCTCGACCACGTCCGGGGCGCGGCCCGCACCGCCCCGCTCGGCGCGGCCCTGAGCAACGCCTTCGCCTTCGGCGGGCACAACCTCAGCCTGGTCTTCGAGCCCGCCTCCACCCGGTCCGCCAGGTAACGCGCGGCAGCGCCGCCGCACCGGCCCCTCGCACCGGGCCACCCGTCAACTCGCCACCCCCCGGGGGGAGATCCCGATGTCCGTCCAGTCCATCGCCCAGGTCGAATACCACTGCGCCGACGCCGAGGCCACCGCCGAAGCGCTCCGCGCCGACTACGGCTTCACCACCGTCCCGCCCGAACCCGACCAGCTCGCCACCACCGAGTCGGCCGGCGCCCGCACCCTGCTGCTCGTCCAGGGCGGCATCCGCTTCCTGCTGCGCTCCGCCGCCGACCCGGCCCACCCGGTGGCCCGGTACGTGGCCCGGCACGGCGACGGGGTCGCCGCCCTCGCCCTCGCCTGCACCGACCCGCGGGCCGCCCTGGAGCGGGCCGAACGCCACGGCGCCCGCGTCCTGGACCGGGCCGGCGGCCTGGTGGCCGGCTTCGGCGACACCGCCCTGCGGTTCGTCCCGCAACGCGCCGCCGCCGGCGCCGACGGGGAGGGGCTCCTGGACGCCCTCGACCACGCCGCGATCTGCGTCCCGGCCGGCGAACTCGCGCCCGCGGTCAAGTTCTGCGAGGCCGCGCTCGGCCTGCACCGGATCTTCGGCGAGTACATCGAGGTCGGCGAGCAGGCGATGGACTCCAGCGTGGTGCAGAGCGCCTCCGGCGAGGTCACCTTCACCCTCATCGAGCCCGACACCAGCCGCCGCCCCGGCCAGATCGACACCTTCCTCGCCGACCACGAGGGCGCCGGCGTCCAGCACCTGGCCTTCCGCACCCACGACATCGCCACCGCCGTGCGGACCGTCCGCGACCGCGGCGTCGCCTTCCTCAGCACCCCCGCCACCTACTACGACGCGCTCGCCGAGCGGCTCGGCCGCACCGCCATCCCGGTCGAGACCCTGCGCGAGCTCGACGTCCTGGTCGACCAGGACCACGGCGGGCAGCTGTTCCAGATCTTCGCCCGCTCCACCCACCCGCGCCGGACCTTCTTCCTGGAGCTGATCGAGCGCCAGGGCGCCGGCACCTTCGGCACCGCCAACATCAAGGCCCTCTACGAGGCCGTCGAACGCCAGCGCGCCGCCGCCTCCGTCTGAGTCCCCCGCACCGCCCGAAGAAGAGGCCCCACCCCATGACCACCGCACCCGAGTTCCACCTCACCGAGGCCGAACGCGCCCTGCTGCCCACCCCCGAGGAGGTGGCCGGCTACCTGGAGCACGGCTGGTACCTGTCCCGGAAGCTGTTCAGCGACGAGGAGCTGGACACCCTGCAGGCCGCCACCGACAAGTACTACGAGGGCCACCGCGACCGCACCCTCGCCGTCCGCCCGCCGAACCTCGCCGCCTGGGAGCCCGCGCACGGCCCGGTCCAGCGGCACAACGACTACGTGCACTACGAGAGCGACGCGATCGGCGCGATCCTGCGCAAGCCGCTGCTCGGCGCCGTCGCCGCGCTGCTCGCCGAGGCCGAGGAGATCCGGGTCTTCCAGGCCACCCTGATCTACAAGCCCCCGGTGCCGGAGGAGCCCAGCAACCACGTGCCGTGGCACTTCGACAAGCACTACTGGAAGACCTCCAGCTCGGACCGGATGCTCACCGCCTTCCTGCCGTTCCACGACTGCCACGAGGAGAACGGCACCATCACCATGGTCGACGGCAGCCACCGCTGGCAGGAGCTGCCCTCCGGCGAGGACTCCACCCGGCACTTCGCCGACCGCGACCGCTCCGAACTGGACGCCATCCTGGACGCCAACGCCGCGTACAACGGGCAGACGGTGCGCAAGGTCCCGATGCTCATCCCGCGCGGGCACGTCAGCTTCCACCACTGCCGCACCTACCACGGCAGCGGCCCCAACCTGGCGTCCTTCCCGCGCCGGGCCGTCTCGCTGCACCTCCAGGACGCGGCCAACGAGTACCGCGCCGCCACCCGCCCGGACGGCCGCACCGTCGTCTACAACCACGACGTGGTGGTCCGCCGCACCGCCGACGACCGGCCCGACTACGCCGACCCGGACATCTGCCCGACCGTCTGGCGGGGAGCCCGGTGAGTGCCGTCGCCCCGCTGGACACCCCGGAGCGCCGGTACCGGATGCTGCGGCTGATCCGCTCCTTCGAGGAACGGGCGCTCGACCTGGTGAAGTCCGGGCTGATCACCGGCGGCATCCACCCCTACATCGGGCAGGAGGCCGTCGCGGTCGGCGTCTGCGCCGCGCTGGAGCCCGGCGACCGGCTCACCTCCACCCACCGCGGACACGGCCACGTGCTCGCCCGCGGCCTCGACCCGGCCCGGCTGCTGGCCGAACTCGCCGGGCGCGTCGACGGGTCGAACCGCGGCCGGGGCGGCTCGATGCACGCCGCCGACCTGGGCCTGGGCATCCTGGGCGCCAACGGCATCGTCGGCGCCGGCGCCCCGATCGCGGTCGGCGCGGCCTGGGCCGCCCGGCAGGCCGGCTCGGACGCGGTCGCGGTGTCCTTCTTCGGCGACGGCGCGCTCAACCAGGGCGTGCTGCTGGAGTCGCTCAACCTGGCCGCGATGTGGCGGGCCCCGGTGGTCTTCGTCTGCGAGAACAACGGCTACGCCACCACCCTGCCCGCCGGCACCGCGGTGGCCGGCAGCGCGCTCGGCCGGGCCGCCGCGTTCGGCATCCCGGCCACCGAGGTCGACGGCATGGACACCGAGGCCGTCCGGGCCGCCACCGAGGAGGCCGTGGCCCGGGCCCGGTCCGGCGGCGGGCCCGGCTTCCTGGAGTGCCGCACCTACCGCTTCGAGGGCCACCACACCATGGAACGGCGGATGAAACTGCGCTACCGCACCCCCGAGGAGGTGGCCGGCTGGCGCGCACGCGATCCGCTCCCCCGGGCCGCCGCCGCGATCGGCGCCGAGCGCGCCGCCGCGCTGGACGCCGAGGTGGCCGCCGAACTGACGGCGGCCGAGGCCTTCGCGCTCGCCTCCGCGCACCCCGACCCGGCCGGCGCCGCCGACCACCTGTACGCCTCCGGCCTGCGCCCCCGGGCGGGGGCGGTGGCATGAGGCTCTCCTACACCAAGGCGCTCAACCGGGCGCTGGCCGACGAACTGGCCGAGGACCCGGCGGTCTGCGTGTTCGGCGAGGACATCGGCGCCGGACTGGCCGGGCCGACGCTCGGGCTGCTGGACCGGTTCGGGCCGGAGCGGATCGTCGACACCCCGCTCTCCGAGCAGGCGTTCACCGCGATGGCGGTCGGCGCGGCGCTGGCCGGGCGGCGGCCGGTACTGGAGTTCCAGATCCCCTCGCTGCTGTTCCTGGTCTTCGAGCAACTCGTCAACCAGGCACACAAGTTCTCGCTGATGAGCGGCGGCCAGGCGGCCGTCCCACTGACCTGCCTGGTGCCCGGCTCCGGCTCCCGGGACGGCTGGGCGGGCCAGCACTCCGATCACCCGTACAGCCTGTTCGCGCACGCCGGGATGAAGACCGTGGTGCCGGCCACCCCGACCGACGCCTACGGGCTGCTCCGCTCGGCGATCCGGGACCCGGACCCGGTGGTGGTCTTCGCCCCGGCCGCCGCGCTGGCCGTCCGGGAGACCGTCACCTGGGAGCTCGCCCCGGTCCCGCTCGGCAGCGCCCGGGTGCACCGGGCCGGCACGGACGTCACCCTGGTCGCCGTCGGGCACCTGGTGCACGACGCGCTGGCGGTGGCGGAGGAGCTCGCGGACGAGATCTCGGTCGAGGTGTTCGACCCGCGCACGCTGTACCCGTTCGACTGGGCCGCGCTCGGCGCGTCGCTGGAGCGCACCGGCCGGCTGGTGGTGATCGACGACTCCAACCGCAGCTGCGGGATCGGCGCGGAGGTGCTGGCCACCGCCGCCGAGGAGTTCCGGCTCACCGCACCGCCGCGCCGGATCACCCGCCCGGACGGCGCGGTACTGCCGTTCGCGCCCGCCCTCGACCGGGCCCTGCAGCCCGACCGGGAGCAGCTGCGGCACGCGCTGCGCGCCGTGATGAAGTAACGTCCTTGCGTGGGGCGGCCGTTCGCGGCCGCCCCAGACGCATTCTCAGAGCACCTTGGGCACCGCCGCGAGCAGCTCCGGCAGCTCGTCGGCCGGGTCGCGGTAGCGGTGCAGCGCGGCCCGGCCCTCGACCCCGCGCAGCCGCGCGACCAGCCGCGCCGGCAGCACCACGGTGGTGAGCATGCCGGTCCCGGCGAAGCCCTCGACGCTCCAGGAGACCCACGGCAGCGGGTAGTTAGCGGCCGGGCTGAAGAACACCGGCCGCTGCCCCTGGAAGCTCGCCCGGTAGAGGCCGAAGCGGCTCCAGTTGGAGAAGCTGAACCGGCGCCGCGCCGGGTCGAAGCCGAGCGGCACGCACGCGCCCAGCCGGGCGCGGCCGAGCTCGGCCAGGTAGCGCAGGTTGGAGCGCAGGTTGAGGTGGTCCTCGGTGTAGCCCTGCACGGCGGTGCGCAGCGCCCCGGCGAGCGCCGCCGGGCCGTCGGCGGGCGTGTACGGCAGGTGGATGTCGCCGAGCAGATTGCCGATCAGGGCGGGCGAGAGGCCGAGCGGCCGGCGCGCGTTGACCGGGACGGTCAGCCAGCGGGTCTCCGCGTCCCCGTCCAACTCCCGTACGGTGTGCAGGACATGAGCGCAGACCGCGTCGCCGGCCGAGACCCGGACGCCGGCCGCCGCGCCGAACTCCGCGCTCATCCGGGCGATCTCGGCCTCGCCGAAGTACAGCTGGACGGTCCGGTTGGCGCGCGGTCCGGCCGCCACCTCGCGGTCCAGCAGCGCCCGTTCGACCGGGTCGGGCAGCCGGAAGCCGGGCCGACCGGTGTCCTCGGCGGGAAGCACCCGATCGAGCAACGCGTCCTGGTCCTCGACCAGTTCGGCCTCCGGCAGCTCCTCCCCCTCGACCGCCGCCGACCAGGCGCGCAGCAGCAGGGCGAAGCTGTTCAGGTCGCCGATCGCGTGGTGCCAGGAGCAGCCGAGCACGGTGCCGCCGTCGCCGGTGCGGGTGACCCGGACGGTGAACAGCGGCCCGTCACCGGTGCGCGCGGCCGGGGCGCCGACCGGGTCGACGTGCAGGGCCCCGGGCGCGGTGACCCGGCCCATCGACTCGGCGAGGGTGCCGTGGACGCGGTAACTCACCATCGGGACGCCGGAGTCGTCGCAGACCGCCTCCAACACCCCGTCCACGGTGCGCAGTCGGCCGGCGAACACCGGGATCCGTTCCAGCGCCTTGGCCAGGCCGGCGGCGAGCCGGTCCTCGTCCAGGGCGCGTTCGAAGAAGAGCACGACGGAGACCGAGAGGTCGGCGAACATGGTGTCGGCCAGGCCGCAGCGGAGCACCGTACCGGGGGCGGTGCCGGCTCTGACCGTGCGGGACTCGCGCAACTGCGGCCAGACGCTCATGGTTCCCCTCCCGGGGCTCGGCGGGGACGAGGAAGGAGTCGTGCGGACTGCCCCGGACGACCGTGCGGATCACCCCGAACGATAGGGCAGCGCCACCTCGGCGATCCAGTGGTCCAGTCCAATTGATGGTAGCGGTCCCAGCCGGGACGACAGCCGAAAGGGCCGGGCGGCCCCCGCCCGACTAGAATCCCAACCATGGGAGAGCGCCCGGGCGCGCCCGCCGCGCCGCCCCTGGTCCTCGTCACCGACACGGATTCGCAGCTGATCGACCCGCGCCGGACGTACCACGTCGGCCGCGACCCGACCAGCGAGATCGTCCTCGACGACCCCCGGGTCTCCTGGCACCACGCCGTGCTGAGCGCCGCCGGGGACCGGTGGCTGCTGGAGGACGCCGGCAGCACCAACGGCACCTTCGCCGACGGCCGCCGGATCCGGGCCGAGGAGGTCGGCCCCGGCACCCGGCTGCGCTTCGGCGACCCGGCCGACGGCCCGTCCGCCACCTTCGCCGGCCTGCCCGCGCACGGCCCCGCCGAGCGCCCCTCGCTGATCGCCCCGCGCGCCTCCGGCACCTTCCGGCAGCCGAGCGCGGTGATCCGGCTGCCCGGCCGCACGGTCCGGATCGGCCGCGCCCCCGACAACGACCTCGTCCTGGAGGACCTGGTCGTCTCCCGCCACCACGCCGAACTGCGCACCCTCCCGGACGGCGGCCACGAGATCGTCGACCTGGGCAGCCACAACGGCACCTACCTCAACGGCCGCCCGGTCCGGCAGGCACCGATCGGCCCGGCCGACATCGTCGGCATCGGCCACGCCGCGCTCTGCCTGTCCGGCGACGAACTCGTCGAGTACACCGACACCGGCGAGATCTCGCTCAACGTGCAGGGGCTCGTCGTCCGGGTCGGCCCCGACCGCCGGGTGCTGCTCGACGACGTCTCCTTCCCGCTCGCCGAGAAGGCCCTGCTGGCCGTCGCCGGTCCCAGCGGCGCCGGCAAGTCCACCCTGCTCAACGCCCTCACCGGCCTGCGGCCCGCCGACGAGGGCACCGTCCTGTACGACGGCCGCGACCTCTACCGCGACTACGCCGAGCTGCGCCGCCGGATCGGGCTGGTCCCGCAGGACGACATCCTGCACACCCAGCTGACCGTCCGCCGGGCCCTCTCCTACGCCGCCGAATTACGCTTCCCCGGCGACACCGCCAAGGAGGAGCGGGAGGCCCGGGTCTCCGAGGTGATCCACGAGCTCGGCCTGGACAGCCGGGCCGACCTGGTCATCTCCAGCCTCTCCGGCGGCCAGCGCAAGCGCGTCAGCGTCGCCCTGGAACTGCTCACCAAGCCCTCGCTGCTCTTCCTCGACGAGCCCACCTCCGGACTGGACCCGGGCATGGAGCGCTCCGTCATGCAGATGCTGCGCGGCCTCGCCGACGACGGGCGCACCGTCATCGTGGTCACCCACAGCGTGCTCAGCCTGGACGTCTGCGACCGGCTGCTGGTGCTCGCCCCCGGCGGCCGCACCGCCTACTACGGCCCGCCCGCCGAGGCGCTGCCGTTCTTCGGCTTCACCGAGTGGCCGCAGGCCTTCGAGGCCTTCGAGAACGAGGACCACCAGGCCTGGCAGCGCCGGTTCCGGGAGTCCCCGCAGTACGGCCGGTACGTCGCCGCCGAGGCGCTGCCGGCCGCCCGGCCCGCGCCCCGGGCGGCGACCGACAACCCGATCGGCCCGGAGCAGCCGCAGGGCTGGTTCTCCCAGCTGGGCACCCTGGTCCGCCGCTACACCTCGGTGATCGCCGCCGACCGGCTGTTCCTGACCGTGATGGTCGCGCTGCCGTTCCTGATCGGCGCGATGTGCCGGGTGATGGCCGGCAGCCGGATCTCCTCCGACAACGCCCTCAACATCCTGCTCACGCTCTGCATCGGCGGCCTGCTCACCGGCTCCGCCAACGCGGTCCGCGAGATCGTCAAGGAACGGCCGATCTACCAGCGGGAACGGGTGGTCGGGCTGTCCCGCTCGGCCTACCTGGTCTCCAAGGTGGTGGTGCTCGGCACCATCACGGTGACGCAGTCCGCCCTGCTCACCGTGGTCGGGCTGGCCGGTGTCGACCTCAGTCCCACCCTGCCCAACGGCGTGCCGGTGCCGACCGGGGTGCTGCTGCCACCGCTGCCCGAGCTGATCATCGCGGTCGCGCTGCTCTCCTTCTCGGCGATGATGCTCGGCCTGGTGGTGTCGGCCCTGGTGACCAAGGAGGAGGCCACCATGCCGATGCTGGTGCTGCTCTCCGTGGTGCAGATCGTCTTCAGCGGCGCGATGCTGAAGCTGCACGGGGTGCCCGGCCTGGAGCAGTTCGCCTGGCTGATCCCCTCGCGCTGGGGCCTGTCCGCGATGGCCCGCACCGTCGACCTGCACACCCTCTTCCCGACCACGATCACCGCCGACCCGATGTTCCGGCCGGACCGCTCCGGCTGGCTGCTGTCGATGGTCATGCTGGTGGCCCTGTCGGCGGTGCTGGGCCTGGTGGTGCTCGCCCTGCTGCGCCGGCAGGAACCGGCGATCATGCGGAAGTGAGCCCGTCGCCGGGGGCGGCGGTCGTGGCGGTAGCGGTAGTGGCAGCGGAGCAGCGGACGGGAGGCGGACCGGGTGTCGATGAGCGAGTTCGGGTTCCGCCCCACCCATGTCGCCCCACCGGACGGCCTGCCCAGCTGGGCCGCCCCCGACCCCGCCCAGCCCTCGGCCCGGCTGGACCCGCTGCTGCCGCTGCGCCTGATCGGGCGCGCCGGCGACTGGGCGCAGGTGCTGTGTTCCAACGGCTGGACCACCTGGGTGGACGGACGGCTGCTCGTCTCGCTGCCCGGCGTGCCGCCGACCGCCACCGGGCCGCCCGCCCGCACCGCCGACCCGCGCCCGGTGCTCGCCGAGGTGGAGGGCGCGCTGGCCCGCTACCGCTCGCTGCTGGAGGACCTCGCGGCCGGCGGCGCCGACCTGGAGATGTTCCGGGACCGGTCGCGCGGCCTGCGGATCGGCCTGGTCATCGACGGCGAGGCGCTCTGGGTCTACGACCCGGCGCACGACCGCTGGTGCTACTGCGACGGGCTCCAGCTCCAGACCTACGCCGCCGCCGACCGGCCGGCCACGCCCGCCGGGCCGGCGCCGGGCGCCAACGAGCCGACCCGGCTGGTCGAGCCGTGATCCCCCCGCACGACCGCACCGGCGACCGCCCGCCGCACCGGCCCACCGAGCCCACCCGGCCCGCCGCCGGGCCGCCGGCGGGGCCGAACGCGGGGCCGGACGCGGCGGGGCACGGGGCGGCGGGGCACGGGGCGGCGGGGCCGTCGCCTGCCGAGCCCCCACCTGCCGAACCTCCGCCCGCCGAACCTCCGCCCGCCGAGCCCTCACCCGAGCCCGCCGGGTCCGGGGATGCCGAGCCGACCGGGCCCGCGCCGCCCCCGCCACCCCCACCCGAGCCACCACCCGAGCCACCCCCGCCCGAGCCGGAGTACGACGAGGTCGGCCCGCCCAGCCTGCCGGCCGGCCTGGTCGGGCGCCGGGTGGCCGGCTACCGGCTGGAGGCGGAGATCGGACGCGGCGGCATGGCCGTCGTCTACCGGGCCAAGGACCTCCGGCTCGGCCGCACCGTCGCCGTCAAACTGCTCGCCCCCGAACTCGCCCGCAACGAGGTGTTCCGGCAGCGCTTCATCCACGAGTCCCAGGTCGCCGCCGCGATCGACCACCCGCACATCATCCCGGTGTTCGAGGCGGGCGAGGCCGACGGCATCCTGTTCCTCGCGATGCGCTACGTCGAGGGCGGCGACCTGCGCGCCCTGATCGGCCGGGACGGCCCGTTCCCCGCCGACCGGGCGGCCCGGCTGGCCCTGCAGATCGCCTCCGCCCTGGACGCCGCGCACGACCACGAGCTGGTCCACCGGGACGTCAAGCCCGGCAATGTGCTGGTCGCCGCCGGAACCGACAGCGAACACCCCGAACACCTCTACCTCGCCGACTTCGGCCTCACCAAGAAGTCGCTCTCGCTCAGCGGCCTGACCGGCGTCGGCCAGATCGTCGGCACCCTCGACTACGCCGCGCCCGAGCAGATCTCCGGCCGCCCGCTCGACGGCCGCTGCGACCAGTACGGACTCGGCTGCGTCGTCTTCGAGATGCTCGCCGGGACGCCGCCGTTCCGCCGGGAGAGTGACCTCGCCCTGCTCTGGGCGCACCTCAACGACCCGCCGCCGACCCTGCGCGAGCACCGCCCGGACCTGCCGCCCGCCGTGGACGCGGTGGTCTCCCGGGCGCTGGCCAAGGCCCCCGAGAGCCGGTACGCCAGCTGCCTGCAGTTCGTCGCCGAGCTGCGCGCCGCGACCGCCCTGCTGCCGGGCGCCGCCCCGCCGGGCGGCCGGTGGGCCTCCGCCGGACCGCCGACCGAGGTGGTCCCGGCGCACGGCGCCCCCGGCTACGGCGGCGCGGCGTACGGCGGACCGGCCCCCGGTGTCCCCAAGCCGCCCGCCTGGGCCGCCCCCGTGGTCCACCCGCCGGGCCGGCGGGACTCGCTCTGAACGCCGCCGTCCCCGTGTCAGTGGCACCCGCTACATTCCCGGGATGGTCGCACCGGACTCCCTCCCCGCCACCCGTGACGCCTACGACGCCGTCGCGCCGCTCTACGCGCAGCTCTTCACCGACACCCTGCGGGACCGGCCGCTGGAGCGTGCGCTGCTCGCCGCGTTCGCCGAGTCGGTGCGCGCCGGTGGTGGCGGCGAGGTCGCGGATCTGGGCTGCGGCCCGGGGCACATCACCGCCCATCTACGGCGGTCGGGGCTGCGTGCCTTCGGTGTCGACGCGTCGCCCGCGATGATCGGGCTGGCCCGGGAGGCCAACCCGGAACTGCGCTTCGAGGTGGGCTCGATGGCGGCGCTCGACATCGCGGACGGCACGCTCGGCGGGGTGCTCTCGCGGTACTCGATCATCCACCTCCCGCCGCCGGACCTCCCGGCCGTGGTGGCGGAGTTCGCCCGGGTCCTGGCCCCTGGCGGCCACCTGCTGATCAGCTGCTTCGCCACCGACGACCCCGCGATCCCGTCGCAGTCCTTCGACCACTCGGTGATCACGGCCCATCGCTGGTCGCCCGACCTCCTCGCGGGACTGCTGCGCGATGTCGGCGTGACCGAGACCGCCAGGGTGCTGTGCGAGCCGAAGCCCACCGACAAGCGGCAGTTCCAGGAACTGCAGCTGCTGGCGGCCAAGAACCGGTCCTGATCCGCCGCCCGGCGGGGAAGCACCGGATCGTCCTGCGCTAGAGGTGTTCGCCGTCCCGGCCCGGCGCCTCGCCGCGCCGCCCGAGGTGCGACGCGGCGAGGCCGCCCAGCCCGCCCGCCACCAGTCCCCAGCCCGCGGCCAGCGGCACCGCCGTCCACAGCTCGGGGCTGAGCGTCAGCCGCCCCCCGGCCAGGGCGGCGGCCGGGGCGGCGGGGCCGAGCGCCGGGCCGAGCACGGACTCCAGCACGTCGCCGAGGCCGCCCTCGCCGAGGCCCACCCCGAGCACCGAGAGGCCGTAGTCGGCGGAGACCCGGGTCCACACCCCGATCAGCAGTACGGTGACGGCGGCCGCCGCGCCCAGCCGGACGGCGTGCTGCCAGAGCCGGACCCCGCGCGGCGAGCGGTAGGCGGCGAGCACCCCGGCGGCGAGCATCATCACGGCGGCCAGCGGGAGCAACCACCAGGCCCGGCCGTCTTGTTCGGCGAGCGTGCCGAGGCTCACCGTGCCGTCGCCGCCCTCGCCGACCCGCAGCACGGCGGCCAGCGGCTTGGGCACCGGCAGGCCGATCGCCCCGCTGAGCTGACCCTGCCACTCGGCGCCCAGCCCGACCCCGAAGGCCAGCCAGACCAGGTTGGGCAGGGCGAGCAGCGCCAGGGCGGCGGTCTGCCGGGCGTTCCCGTGCGCGATGACGGTGCCGACCGCCGCCGCCACGCCGATCACCACGTACCCGAGCAGGACCAGCAGCATCGTGAACGCGGCCGGGCGGACGGCCTGTTGGAACGGCACCAGGGAGCGCGGCAGCGGCGCGCGGCGTGAGACCGCGAAGGTCGCGGCCAGGACGACGGCCAGCCAGAGCAGTCCCAGGCCGAGGGTGGACAACGGGTCGGCGTGGAAGCCGACTTCGGGGTTCAGACCGAGTGCGCCGCCGAGCTCCTCGATCAGTCCGCCGCCGAGCGGCACGGTGAAGGTGTGCCGGGCGGCGACGCAGAGCAGGCCGAGCGCGGCCAGCCAGATCACCGCCGTGCGGGCGGCCCGGCCGAGCAGTTCGCCGCCGCCGGCCACCGCCCGGAAGCGCAGTTGGCGCAGGAACACCTCGGCCATGGTCAGCGCGCCGACCAGGCCGACGGTGAGCGGCATCGCGGTGATCCCGGCGTCGACCGAGGCGAAGAAGCCCGCGCCGCCATCGAGTTCGACCGATCCACCGACCGCCAGCGTGAGCGTGGCGGCGAGCACGTACGGGAAGCCGCCGCCGGGCAGCGCGTCGGCGCCGGCCGCCCAGAGGCCGAGCGCGGCCACCGCCGCCATCGCGACGAGGCCGGCCAGGACCACCGCCACGGCGTCCAGCCAGCCGCGCAGGGCGCCGGGCGGTCCGGACGGTCCGGTCCGGGCTTTCGGGCGCGGACGGGCCTGCTGGTCCATGCGGCCTCCCTGTCGGGGTCGGTGTCCCCCGCGCGCCCGGTCGGCGGCCCCACCCGCGCGTCTGGCACCAGGGTGGCCCAGGACGCGCCGGTCCGCCCGGGCACGGGGGCGGGGGCGGGCCACCGGGTGGCCGCCCGGTACCGGGCCCGGCACCGGGTCGCGGCACCGGTGCCGGTCTCGGCGGCGGTCCCGGCACCGGCCGGGTCACCCGTCCGGCTGCTGTTGCGACGGATGGGGAGCGGGGGGAGAAATGGATGCCAGTGGCAGGAGCCTCCTGCGCCGGCCGGGTGTCCCGGCCGTCTGCGAAACGGAGCCCGCGATGAGTTCCCAACCGCCTCCGTCCGGCCCGCCCTCGGGCCCGCCGCCGTCCGGCCCGCCGTCCGGGCCGCTCTCCGGACCGCCGTCGGGCGGCCACGCCGGTCCGCCGGCACCACCGTCCGGCCCGCCCACCGGCGGTTCCGGTGGGCCGTCCGGGGGGCGTCCGACACCGTGGTGGCGTTCGGGCAAGAAGGCCGCGCTGGTCGCCGGGACGGCCGTGCTGGCCGTGGTGGCGACGGTGCTGATCGTCAACAACAACAGCGGCGGCCGGCACGACGACACCGTGCCGACCGCGAACGAGGTCGCGCTGCAGGGTCCGCAGGACCCGGGCCCGGCCCCGTTCACCCAATCGGTGGAAACGGAGGCGGTCCAGGCCCCGGCGCCGACCTCGGCCCCCGCGCAGCCCACCGCGACGGTCACCGTCAAGGGCACCGCGACCGCGACGGCGACGGCCGGCCTGCACAGCGTCGAGGGGACGTCCTCGGGCGTCTACGGCGGCACGATGAACAAGTCGAGCTGCGACGTGGAACGGCTGATCTCGATCACCTCGACCGGGGACACCGGCCGCGCCTGGGCGTCCGCACAGGGCATCGACCAGTCGGCCGTCCCCGGCTACCTGCGGTCGCTGACCTCGGCCTACCTGCGGGTGGACACCCGGGTCACCAACCACAGCTACAAGGGCGGCGCGGCCGTCTCCTACCAGTCCGTGCTGCAGGCCGGAACCGCCGTCCTGGTGGACGCGCAGGGCGTGCCGCGGGTGCGGTGCAGCTGCGGCAACCCGTTGAAGCCTCCGACGCTGGTGGCCGACGCCAAGTACACCGGCAAGGCGTGGACGGGCTTCCAGCCGACCACGCTGGTGGTCGTGGTGGCGGCCCCCAAGCCGGTGACCGAGATCGTGCTGGTCAACGTGGTGACCGGTGGTTGGTTCGCCCGGGTGACGGGGAAGATCGAGGTCGTCGACCGGCCGGCCGAGCCCAAGGGGCCGCTGGCGCCGGGCGTGCCGCCGCCGAGCTCGTGGAAGCCGGCCACGCCGAAGGCGACCACCTCGACCTCGCCGCCGACGTCGTCCTCCTCCTCCTCGCCCTCGGGCTCGTCCTCCAGCGGCAAGCCGACCTCCGGCTCGCCCTCGGGCTCGACGTCCGGCGCGACCTCGTCCGGGGCCACTTCCTCGGGCGCGACCTCCTCGGGCGCCACCTCGTCCGGGGCCACCTCGTCCGGCGCCACCTCATCAGGCGCGACCTCCTCGGGCGCCACCTCATCGGGCGCGACGAGCTCCGGGGCCACCTCCTCCGGTGCGTCGACCGCCTCCTCTCCCGGGGCGACCACCTCCTCCCCGCCGCCGTCCGCGAAGCCGACGGTCACCGTGAGCAACCCGACCACCGTCACGACGGTCCCGAAGACGAGCGCCGCGGCGGGCACCACGACGGCGAGCACCACGACGAACAGCGCCACCGGCACGACCTCGTCGAGCTCCGCCGTCCGCCAGCCCGCCACCCCCACGGCGACCTGCGCCACCGCGTCGCCGTTCACCCTGCCGCCCTGCCCGACCACCGCCTCACCGACCACCGGCTGAACCACTGAACCGCTGACCCGCTGACCCGCCGACCCACCTGCCGCCACCGCGCATCGACACCACGCGCGGTGGCGGCAGGCGTCCAGGTGGGGCACCGTCAGCGGACGCTGATCACCGTCTTCCCGAAGCCCCGGCCGTCCGCGTAGTGCCGGTAGGCGTCCACGGCCTCGTCGAACGGGAAGACCCGGTCGATCACCGGCCGGAGCTGGTGGGCCTCGATGTGCCGGTTCATCGCGGTGAACTGGGCGCGGCTGCCGACGGCGATGGGGCGGACGGTGGCACCGGAGGCGAACAGCGCGCGGGCGTCGAGCTGCGGAGCCGCGTCGCCGCCGACGAAGCCGACGCACGCGATGGTGCCAGCCAGCGCGACGGCGCGCACCGAGTCGTCCAGGAGTCCGGCGACGTCGACGATCCGCTCGGCGCCGCGACCGCCGGTGCGGGCACGGACCTCGGCGGCCCAGTCCGGGGTGGCGCGGTAGTCGATGACCTCGTCGGCGCCGAGCTCGCGCAGCCGGGCGACCTTGCCCGGCCCCCCGGTGGTGGCGATCACCCGGGCACCGAGCGTCCTGGCGAACTGGAGGGCGAAGAGCGAGACTCCGCCCGAGCCCTGGACGACCACGGCGTCCCCGGGGCGGACGCCGGCCGCGTCGCCGGTGAGCGCGTTCCACGCGGTGACCGCGACGCAGGGCAGCGTGGCGGCCTCGGCGTAGCCGAGGTGTTCCGGCACGCGGACCAGGGAGTCCGCCTCGACGAGGGCGAGTTCGGTCAGCATGCCGTCCAGCGAGCCGCCGCGCTGCGGGAGGTGCTCGACCGCGAACGGGCCGTCCTGCCAGGACGGGAAGAGGGAGGCGGCGACCCGGTCGCCGACCCGCACGCCGTCCACGCCCGGGCCGAGCGCGCGCACCTCGCCGGCACCGTCCGAGACCGGCACGACGTCCGGCTCGACCGGCAGCACGTAACTGCCGTCGAGGACCATGAGTTCACGGAAGCTCAGCGAGGCGGCGTGCACCGCCACCAGGGCCTGGCCGGGGCCGGGCACCGGGGTCTCGTGCTCGCGGACGGTGAGGCCGGCCAGGCCGGCCCCGCTGTGCGACAGGTGGTAGCTGCGCATCAGACGGCCTCGGCGGCCAGCGGGACCTCGCCCGCGGTCTTGCTGAAGCCGAGCGCCTCGACGATCCGGCCGTCCGCGACGCGCATGACGTTGACCCCGCGCACCCACTGGTCGGGGCCGTCGCCGAACCGGTACGTCCACACGATGGTGGCCCGGTCGCCCGCCACGATCACCTCCTGCGGGGTGAACCGCGTGGTCCGGTCCTCGGCCAGCGCGGCCCACCACCGCGTACACGCCGCGCGCCCGACGACGCGCTCCCCGCTCGGCGCGGGCTGGACGCTCTCCATCACGCAGTCCTCGGCGATCAGGTCGTCCAGGAGTCCGGCCGCGTGCTCGGTGAACGCGCGGTTGAAGCGCTCGATGACCTCGGCGGTGCTGTGAACGGACATGTTTCCTCCCCTGGCGAGATAGACCGTTCGGTCTACACACATAGATAGACCAGTTGATCTACCGCGTCAAGTGCTGGCAGAATCACGCCATGACCACCGCCGCCACCACCGCGACCGCCTCCGCCAAGCCCGGCCCCCGCGAACGGCTGCTGCTCGCCGCCCAGGAGCTGACGTACCGCCAGGGCGTCGGCGTCGGCGTGGACGCCATCCTCAAGGCGTCCGGCGTCGCCCGCCGCTCGCTCTACGAGCACTTCGGCGGCAAGGACGGCCTGCTCGCCGAGGTGCTGCGGCGCAGCACCGCCGAGGACGAGGCGCAGTACCGCGCGACCATGGCCGCCGCCGGCGCGGACCCCAGGGCCCGGCTCCTCGCGGTCGTCGACCGGCTCGGCGTCATCGCCGCCGACCCGGACTTCCGCGGCTGCCGCTACCTCGCGGCCGACCTCGGTCTCGCCGATCCGGCCCACCCCGGCCACGAGGTCACCCGGGCCTACCGGAGCACCGTCCACGGGCTGTTCGAGGCCGAGTTCCGCGCCCTCGGTCACGCCCGCCCCGGCTTCGCCGCCGACCAGCTGCTCATCCTCGTCGACGGGCTGCTCGCCGCCGGGCTGACCCGCCCGGACGCCCGGGCCGCCGCCGCCTCCCGCGAACTCGCCGAGCACATCATCGACTCCGGCCTCCCGGCCACGACCACCCGCACGACCGCCGGCGGCGACGTCGGCTTCCACAACAACTGACTCCCGGAATCGCGAACGGCCCCGGCCGGCGACCAACTGCCCTGGTCGCCGGCCGGGGCCGGTCGGGGGTGCCGAAGCTGCCGTCAGACCGTCACGCCGTCGGCTCGGCGGCGGCGGATCCGGGCGCGGCGATCGCCCGCTCGGCGGCGCGGCTGACCCCCTCCCAGCCCGCCCAGGTGTCCATCCGCTTGCGCGCCAGGTCGAAGGCGAGGTCGTAGACCATGTCGCCCAGCAGCAGCCGCAGCGGCGGCTCCTCGCTGTCGACCAGCTTGAGCAGCGCGGCGGCGGCGAGCGTCGGGTCACTGTCCACCGAGCCCTCGGCGAACTGCTTCTCCAGCTCCGCCCGCAGCGGGGCGTACTCGTCCAGCGGGCTGGTCATCCGCATCGCGGTGTACAGGTCGGTCCAGTAGCCGCCGGGCTGGATCATGCTCACCTTCACCCCGAAGCCGGCCGCCTCCGCGGCGAGCGCCTCGGTCAGGCCCTCCAGCGCGAACTTGCTCGCGCTGTAGAGGCCGGTGCTGGGGAAGCCGCCGAGCGCGGCGATGCTGGAGACCTGGACGAGGTGGCCGGAGCCCTGTCGGCGCAGGACCGGCAGGACCGCCTGGCTGACCCACAGGACGCCGAAGAAGTTGACGTCCAGCTGGGCCCGGGCCTCGGCCTCGGTGAACTCCTCGACCATGCCCATCGCGAGCATGCCGGCGTTGTTGACGACGATGTCGAGCCGGCCGAAGTGGCTGGTGGCCGCGTCGACGGCGGCGAACACGGCGTCCCGGTCGGTGACGTCGAGGGTCAGCGGCAGGACCCGCCCGGGGTGGGCGGCCGCCAGCTCCTCCAGCGGTCCGGCGCTGCGGGCGGCGACCGCCACCCGGTCGCCGGCCGCCAGGGCCGCGTCGGCGAAGGCGCGGCCGAGGCCCCGGCTGGCGCCGGTGATGAACCAGACCCGGCCGGCGGCCGTGGTCGTGGTCGTGGACATATGCATGCTCCTGTCCTCGGAATCCAGATCCAAGAGACGACACGTTTCGTCTCGTCAAAAGCGCCGGTGCGTCCCCCGAGGTCCGCACCGGGTACGGGCGGCCGGAAGGCCGGGCCGCCCTAGCCGGACGCCCCGCGGGTCCTCCAGACCGTCAGGGCGGTCACCAGGCCGACCGCCGCGCCGACCCACAGGGTGGCGGTGAGTCCGGCCGCGTTGACGACCAGGCCGCCGAAGAAGGCGCCGAGGGCGATCGCCAGGTTGAACACCGAGGTGTTCAGCGCGGTGGCGGCCTCCGCCGCCTCCCGGGGCGCCGACTGGAGGATCCAGGTCTGCACGCTCACCGGCACCCCGCCGAAGGCCAGGCCCCAGCCGACCAGCAGCGTGACCCCGCCCGCGACGCTCGTCCCGATCAGCGGGAACAGCGCCAGGATCCCGGCGAGCAGCAGGCCGATGGCCATCACCACCCGGCGGACGTCACGTCCGACCACCGCGCCGGCGAGGAAGTTGCCGAGGATGCCTGCGGCGCCGAAGACGAGCAGCAGCGGACCGACCATGCCCTGGCTGATCCCGGAGACGTCCTGCAGCACCGGGCTGACGAAGGTGAAGGCCGCGAAGTGACCCCCCACCAGCAGGAAGGTGGTCAGCACCCCGGCCCGGACGGCGCGGTTGCGGAACTGCTCGGCGAGCGTGCGCAGCCGGACCGGGTCGCCGGCCGGCAGCGAGGGCAGCAGGACCAGCAGGGCCAGGACGACGAGCAGGCCGAGGCCGCCGACGGTCGCGAACGCGGTCCGCCAGCTGCTGAACTCCCCGATCAGGGTCCCGGCCGGCACCCCGAGGACGTTGGCGGCCGTGGCGCCGCCGAAGGTGATGGCGGTGGCCCGGCCGACGAACTCGGCGGGCACCATGCGGACCGCGATGCCGGCGGCGAGCGCCCAGAACCCGCCGATGCTGATGCCGACGAGGAATCGTGAGGCGAGCAGCACGCCGAAGTTCGGGGCGAGGACGGAGAGCAGGTTGGCCGCGGCCATCAGCCCCAGCAGGGCGATCAGCACCGCGCGCCGGTCGGCCCGGCGGATCAGCACGGGCAGCAGCGGGGCGGCGGCGGACGCGACCAGGCCGGGCACGGTCACCATCAGGCCCGCGGTCCCCTCGGAGACGTCGAACGCGCCGCCGATCGGGGTGAGCAGGCCCATCGGCAGTTGCTCGGCGGTCACCATGGCGAAGGTGCCGACGGCCACTGCGGCCAGCGCGAGCCAGCGGCGCAGCGGTACGGCGGCCGAGGGGGTGGACGGGGCGGACCCGGGCGTCGGCGCCGGGCCCGTGTCGATGCCCGGAGCAGGCTCGACGGTGGTCATGAGGGACTCCTCGTGGAAGGTGGAACGGGAAAGGGGAGGGGGAACGGGAGGGGCAGCGGCCAGTACCGGACGGCCGCCCCGGGGACCGGGGCGGGTGTCGGCGCCGCGGCCCGGGCGGCGGCCCGCGCCGCGCCCCACCGGTCGAGCGCCGCGTACGCGGGCCACCACTGGCGCGTGTACACCTCGTGCGCGGGCTCCGGCAGGAGCTGGGCCAGCACGGAGCCGGCGGTCCGTTCGTCGGCGCCGTCCAGGAGCCAGGGCAGGAGCCGGGCCGCGTGGGGTTCGATCCGCTGGGCGTGGGCACGCCCGAAGTGCTCCCACTGATCCTGTGTCAGTACGGCCTGGACCAGCGGGAAGACGGCCTGTTCCTCGTGGTCGAGGTGGCCTTCGAGGCCGATGATCAGGGAGTCGGCGAGCTCGCCGAACAGCTCGGGCCCGACCCCGGGGTCGATCAGTGCCGTGTCGATCGCGCCGAGCACCGAGGCGAGCGCGGCGTGTTCGGCCTCGATCGCCTCCAGCCTGGTCAGGTCGAACGGCCGGCCCTTCAGCGCCCGGCGCAGCGCGGGCCAGAGGGCGTCGTCCTCGGCGGCCTGGTGGGCGTGGAGCGCCCGGCGGAACAGCTCCCAGCCGGCGGCGGTGCGCAGGACCCGCCGGGGATCGGGGTCGGCGCGGGCGGCGGCCTGGGCAAGGTGGCGCAGCTCCCTTCGTAGCGCGTTGTGCATCGTGTACGTCACGGTCAGGTCGAGCCTGTCGCTCACGACTGTCCGACTCCTGGTGCCGATGGGTTCGGTGAGCCCGCGTCAGGCGGTGGGGAACCCCACGGCAGAGCCCTCCCCGGGCACTCCTCAGCCTCTCCCGGGCGGCACTTCCCGATCAACGCAGACTTCCACCGGTGATCGATAACTCACCGGTTATCGCCGCGCGGGCGGGCCGGGCGCGGCCCCGACCAGGGCGGCAGCGGGGACGGCGGCCGGACGGGCGGACTAGGGCAGCAGCACCGCAGTGTCGTCCGGGCCGAGGACGCGGCCGTCGGTGGCGCGGACCTCGACCGGGGCGATCGGCGCGCCGTCGGCGCGGACCACCAGGCGGGCCCGGGGCTCGCCGTCCGCGAAGGAGTACCGCTCGCCCCACTGGCGCAGCGCGGTGACGACGGGGAAGAGCGCCCGGCCCTTCTCGGTGAGCACGTACTCCTGGTACGGGCTGCCGTCGGCGGCCGGGGCGAGTTCGAAGACCCCGTGGGCGACCAGGTTGGCGAGGCGGGTGGAGAGGATGTTCTTCGCCAGGCCGAGGCTCTTCTGGAACTGGCCGAACCGGCGCAGTCCGTCGAAGGCGTCGCGGACGATCAGCAGGGTCCAGCCGTCGCCGAGGAGGTCGAGCGGCCGGGCGACCGGGCAGGCGGAGTCCTCGTGCGAGGTGCGCTTGGGCATCCGTCCCCTCCTCCCACCGGCGGTCCCGCGCCTCGGCGGCCGCGGGTTTCACCTTGCAACCCTACCGCGCCGGACCTCCACCGAACCGTGGTTGCTTAATGAAACCTCGACGTGCGAGGGTGGCGCGGTAGCACTTTGCAACCACTGCTCCCGGACCACCTCGCCCGAAGGAACCCGCTGCCGTGCTCCGTCCCGATTCCCGCCGGCTCTCCCCCGCCGTCGCCTGGCTGTTCTCCGTCGCGAGCGGCCTGGCCGTCGCCAACGTCTACTACGCCCAGCCCCTGCTCGACCTGATCGCCGACGACCTGCGGATCAGCCACGCCACGGTCGGCCTGGTCGGCACCCTCACCCAGGTCGGCTACGCGGCCGGCCTGCTGCTACTCGTCCCGCTCGGCGACCACGTCGACCGCCGGATCCTGATCACCGCCCAGCTCGGCCTCTCGGTCGCGGCGCTCGCCGCCGTCGCCCTCGCCCCTTCGGCGCCGCTGATGCTGCTCGCCATGGCGGCGGTCGGCCTGCTGGCCGTGGTCGCCCAGGTGCTGGTCGCCTACGCCGCCTCGCTCGCCGGACCGGCCGACCGGGGCCGCGTCGTCGGCACCGTCACCAGCGGCATCGTGGTCGGCATCCTGCTCGCCCGGACCATCGCCGGCACCATCGGCGACCTGGCCGGCTGGCGCGCCGTCTACGTCGTCTCCGCCGTCGCCACCGGAGCGATGGCCGCCGTCCTCGCCGCGGTCGTCCCCGCCGAACGCCGCCGGCGCCCGGCACCGATCGGCTACCTCCGCCTGGTCGGCTCGGTGTTCACGCTGTTCGCCCGGGAGCCCGTGCTCCGGGTCCGGGCCGGGCTCGCCCTGCTGATCTTCACCGCCGTCACCGTGCTGCTCACCCCGATGGTGCTGCCGCTGGCCGCCCCGCCGTTCGCCCTCAGCCACACCGAGATCGGACTGTTCGGCCTGGCCGGCGCCGCCGGCGCGCTCGGCGCCGGGTACGCCGGCCGGCAGGCCGACCGCGGCCGGGCCCGGCGCACCGTGGCGATCGGGCTCACCGCCATGCTGGCCGCCTGGCCGGCCGCCGCGCTGCTGCCGCACTCGGTGTGGTGGCTGGTGCTCGCCATGGTGGTGATCGACTACGGCCTGCAGTCCGTGCACGTGGTCAACCACCACCTGCTCTACCAGGTCCGCCCCGAGGCGCAGAGCCGGCTGACCGCCGGTTACATGCTGCTCTACTCGGCCGGCAGCGCCCTCGGGGCGATCGGCTCCACCCTGGTGTACGAGCGCGGCGGCTGGACGGCCGTCTGCCTGCTGGGCGGCGCGGTCAGCCTGCTCGCGCTGGTCTTCTGGCGGCTCACCGACCGGCCGCCGCACCGAGCCCTGAACCGCCGCGCCGCCCCCCGCCGCGCCGCCCCCCGCCGCGCCGCCGGCCGCCGCGCCGTCAGCCGGTGAGCGCCAGCTCCGCCACCACCGCCCGGTGGTCCGTCCCCCGCAGGGTGTGTTCGGACACCGACACCGCGCGCAGCGCCTCCCCGTGCAGCACGTGGTCGATCTGGATCGCCGGCCACAGGTAGGGGAAGTCCGCGTTCTCCTCCGGCCAGGTCGGCGAGCCGCCGCGCCCCAGCTCGGCGTGGGTGTCGGTGAGACCGGTGTCCAGCAGCTCGCGCAGCGGCGCGTGGTCGAGGCTCGCGTTGAAGTCGCCGAGGAACACCGCCTGCCGGGTCGCACCGGCCGCCGCCGCCCGCAACTGCTCGAAGTCCGCCGACCAGCGGCCGGCGTCGCCCAGCGGGTAGTAGGTGTGCACCGCCGTCAGCCGCACCGTCCGGCCGCCGACCACCACGTCCGCGGCCACCTGGGCGCGCGCCGCCGCCGAGGCCGAACCGTCCAACGGGGCCAGCGGGAACCGGGAGTAGAGCGCCGTGTCGTCACCCGGCCGCAGCTCCCGGTACGGCAGCAGCTCCGCGATCCCCGACCGTTCGAGACCGGCGACGGTGGCCGCCCGCAGCTCCTCCACCGCGAGCACGTCCACCCGCTGCTCGCGCACCAGCCGGACGAGCTCACCGGGGTCGATCTGCCCCATGTACGCGTTGCTGGTGGCGACCCGCAGCCGGGGCGCGTCGGCCGCCACCGGTCCGCCGTCGTCCGGCACCAGCCGCGGCACCAGCCAGACCAGTTGCACGGCGACCAGCAGGGCGGCGACCGCCGCCGGCCACCACGAGCGCAACGCCAGCAGCACCCCGAGCGCGACCACCCCGGCCAGCGCCACGTACGGCATCCCGACCACCAGCAGCGCCAACGACGTCCCGTCGTCCCACCCGCCCAGCCGCACCGCGACCAGCCCGGCCGACCCCACCAGCACGGCCCCGCAGGCCCACCACAGCACCCGCCGCGTCCAACCCCACCAGCCCACCGACGCCCCCATCCGTCATTCCCCCATCCAGACTCCCCCCGAAGACGCCCCGTCCCACCACCGCGGTTCCCTTCACAATCAGGGGAGCCACTCCGTCAAAGCCATGGCACCCACCGAAGCGGCCCACGGCGAGCCCCACTCAGAAGTCATCTCATTTGGATGCGTGAGTAGACTCCGGGCGTGCTGATCGTGGAGCGTCTGGTGCCGGACGAGTTGTGGGAACTGTTCCAGTTGGT
>NZ_JBFBDO010000110.1:0-27097 GCF_040683335.1 Kitasatospora sp. NPDC093806 | reverse complement strand
CGGTCTCGGACACGGTGGGCACACTCCTGCTGGGGGGACGGCCGGCCGGCCGGGGGTCGGGCAGCGCGGCCCGCGGGTCCACGGGCGGGGCCGCCGGGGTGCTCGGGGCGGCCGCGGCGCCCTGGGCCTGGGTGGTGTCGCCCTCGTCCTCGACGGTGATGCCGAAGTCGGTGGCCAGGCCGATCAGCCCGGAGGCGTACCCCTGGCCGACCGCCCGGAACTTCCAGCCGCCGGCCCGCCGGTAGAGCTCGCCCGCGACCAGCGCGGTGACCTCGTCCCCGTCGGCCATCGCGAACTCCGCCAGGGCGGGCGCGCCCTCGCCGCCGGCGGCGTCGAAGAGCAGCAGCCGCAGTCCGCTCACCGCGCGGAACGAGCCGCCCTCGGAGGAGCCGGCCAGCACCACCCGGTCGACGTCGGCCGCCAGCTTGCCGAGCTCGGCCTCGACGGTGTCGGTGATCTCGCCGCCGTCGGCGCTCTGCTGCTTGGGCAGGTGGCGCACCAGGCCGGACGGGTGGCGCGGCTGGTTGTAGAAGACGAAGTCGGCGTCCGAGCGGACCTTGCCGCCGGGTCCGAGCAGCAGCGCGGAGGCGTCCACGTCCGGCGCACCGGGCGTGGCGCTCCAGCGCAGCACGGCGCGGACCGCCGCCACCGGCAGTGCGATGTTGGCGCCCTTGGCCATCACGTGCGTCATAGCCGACCATCCTGCCTGTTCGCCACCCCTTCGGACAACGTGACCGGAGGGGGCGCGGTGGAGGGACTTTGCCAACGCTTGCGCTTTGTGAAGCGGAAGGTAACCTTCCGAGAATTCGATGTTTCGGAACCGCTCCCGACCGGGCGCCGTCCGTACGATGGGCTGGCGGGGGGCTCTGGGGGTCCGGTCAACGAGGACCGGGGGGTCTCGGACCGGGAACCACCACGGCGGTCGAACCGGTTGAACCGGTGTCGGACCGGACGCCGTCGCCGCCCTCCCCGCCTCCGCCGGACCGGCGGCCGAACCTCCTGAGGAGAGCACCTTGCGCCACTTCGGCCACCTCGCGGACGACGTCCGCGACCGGCTCTTTCTCGCCCCGCCGCAGGATTTCACCCCCGACAGCGAGGCGGCCGTGCTGGCCGCCGCGCTCGGCGCCACGCTCTACAGCCCGGCCACCCGGACCACCCTGCGCGCGGACGTCCGCAAGCAGGCCGCGCGGGGCGTCGTCTCGATGGTCCTCTGCCTGGAGGACGCCATCGCCGACCACGAGGTGCCGGCCGCCGAGGCCAACCTGGTGGCCCGGCTCGGCGAGCTCTGGGCGGAGGTGACGGAGGGTGTCGACGGGGCCGACGGAGTGAGAACCTCCACGGATTGCACACAGGACCTGCCCCTCCTCTTCATCAGAGTGCGAACCGCCGCCCAGCTCACCGATCTCACCGAGCGGCTCGGCCCGGCCGTCGGACTGCTCACCGGTTTCGTGCTCCCCAAGTTCACCGAGGACACCGGCGGCGACTTCCTGGAGGCGCTCGCCGCCGCCGAGGCCGCCACCGGACGCCGGCTGTTCGCCATGCCCGTCCTGGAGTCCCCCGAGCTCGCCCACCTGGAGACCCGCCGCGACCAGCTCTTCGGCATAGCCCGGCTGCTCGACAAGCACCGCGAACGGGTCCTCGCCGTCCGCCTCGGCGTCACCGACCTCTGCTCCGCGTACGGCCTGCGCCGCTCGCCCGACCTGACCGCGTACGACGTCGCGCTGGTCGCCGCCGTGATCGGCGACGTGGTCAACGTGCTCGGCCGCGCCGACGGCACCGGGTTCACCGTCACCGGCCCGGTCTGGGAGTACTTCCCGGTCCAGGAGCGGATGTTCAAGCCCCAGCTGCGCCGCACCCCGTTCGCCGAGGCCGGACCCGCGCGCGAGGCGGTGCGCCAGCGGATCATCGAGCACGACCTGGACGGGCTCATCCGCGAGATCGAACTCGACCGCGCCAACGGCCTGTTGGGCAAGACCTGCATCCACCCCAGCCACGTCCCCGCGGTGCACGCGCTCTCCGTCGTCACGCACGAGGAGTACAGCGACGCCCAGGACATCCTCCGGCAGGAGCGCGGCGGCGGCGGGGTGCTGCGCTCGGCGTACACCAACAAGATGAACGAGGCCAAGCCGCACCGGGCCTGGGCGGAGCGGGTGCTGCTGCGCGCCGAGGTGTTCGGGGTGGCCCGCGAGGACGTCAGCTTCGCGGAACTGCTCTCCGCCTGCCTCTGCCGCTGAGCCCGTAGTCCGCCGCCTTCTCCCGCTGGGCCGTCCAGTCGGAAGCCGCACCACCATCGCATCGAAAGCAGGACCTCGCAGTGACAGCACAGCAGGAGTGGACCGGACCGCAGGAGTGGACCGGCCGGTGGGTCGCCGAACGGGCCGGCGTCGGCCTGACCGGCTCGCCGCGGCTCCCCGACCTGGTCGGCCTCGCCCTGCGGGAGAACCGCAAGCGCGCCCACCTGCTGGTCTCCACCGTGCTCGGCAAGCACGTCCCGCAGCGCCCCGCCGTGGTGCACGGCGCCGGCCTCGAACTCGGCCACCGGGTGCGCGAGCTGCTCGATCCGCTCAAGGGGACCGACGCGCCGGTCGTCCTCGGGTACGCCGAGACCGCCACCGGCCTCGGCCACAGCGTCGCCGACGGCCTGGACGCCCCCTACCTGCACTCCACCCGCCGCCCGGTGGCCGGTCTCACCCCGGTCGGCGGCTTCGAGGAGGAGCACTCGCACGCCACCTCGCACCTGCTGCTGCCCACCGACCCCGGGCTGCTCGCCGGCGGCGGGCCGCTGGTCCTGGTCGACGACGAGTTCTCCACCGGCACCACCGTGCTCAACACCATCCGCGCCCTGCACGGCCGCCACCCCCGCGAGCACTACGTGGTGGTCGCCCTGGTCGACCTGCGCGGCGCCGAGGACCGGCGGCGGCTCGCCGACACCGCCGCCGAACTCGGCGTCCGGCTCGACCTGGTGGCCCTGGCCGACGGCGGCGTGGAGCTGCCGGCGGACATCCTGGAGCGGGCCGAGCGGCTGATCGCCTCGTCCTCGGCGGCCGCCCCGGCCGCCCCGGCCGTTCAGGCGTCCCCGGCTCCCGTGGTGCGGGCCGAGCTGGACTGGCCGGCCGACCTGCCCGACGGCGGGCGGCACGGCTTCACCCCCGAGCACCGGGCCCGGCTGGAGGCCGCGCTCCCGCGCCTCGCGGAGCAGCTGGCGGCGGCGGTCGACGGCGCGGGCACCGATGGCGGGGGGGCCGAGGACGGCCGGGTGCTGGTGCTCGGCTTCGAGGAGCTGATGTACGCGCCGCTGCGGCTGGCCGGCGCCCTCGCCGACCGCCTCCCCGGCGGCGCCGAGCGCGTCCGCTTCTCCACCACCACCCGCTCGCCCGTCCTCGCCGTCGACGACCCCGGCTACGCCATCCGCACCCGGCTGGCCTTCCCCGCCCACGACGACCCGGCCGACGACTCCTCGCGCGAGCGCTACGCCTACAACGTCGCCCCCGGCGCCGACCCGGCCCGCCGCTTCGGCACCGTCGTGCTGGTGGTCGACGACGTCGCCGACACCCCCGCGCTGCACGAGGGCGAGCGCGCCCTGCTGGCCCAGCTGCGGCAGGTCACCGACCGGGTCGTGCTCGCCGTCCTGCCCTCGCACCGGCCGGCCCCCGCGCTGCCCTCGCCGCTGTACGGCCCGGCGTTCTCCTCCTACCGCGCCGACGAGGTCGGCTGGCTGCTCAAGGACCTCTCCGGGGTCGCCCTGGAGGCGCCCACCGAGGAGCGCGAGGAGGCCGTGCAGAGCGGCGGCGCCCACTACGCCGAGTCGCTGCCGGTCGAGTACCAGCCCAGCCCCGAGTACCAGGAACTGTTCCACCAGGCCCTGCGGGTCTCCGCCCGGCGGATCGCGCTCGCCGTCGGCACCGTCGCCGAGACGCTGCTGCGCGAACGCGGCCCCGGCCTGGTGCTCGCCTCGCTGGCCCGCGCCGGGACGCCCGTCGGCGTCCTGATCCGCCGCTGGCTGGCCGCCGGACACGGCGTCGAGGCCCCGCACTACGCCGTCTCCATCGTCCGCGGCCGCGGCATCGACCCGGTCGCCCTGCGCTACCTGGCCGCCCACCACCCGGCCGGCGACGTCGTCTTCGTCGACGGCTGGACCGGCAAGGGCGCCATCACCCGCGAACTCGACGCCGCCCTGGCCGGCACCGGCTTCGACCCCGGGCTCGCCGTCCTCGCCGACCCCGGCCGCTGCGTGCGCACCTACGGCACCCGGGACGACTTCCTGATCCCCTCCGCCTGCCTCAACTCGACCGTCTCCGGCCTGGTCTCGCGCACCGTGCTGCGCGCCGACCTGATCGGCCCGGACGACTTCCACGGCGCCAAGCACTACACCGAGCTGGCCGGCGCCGACGTCTCCGGCGCCTTCCTGGACACCGTCGCCGACCACTTCGCCGACGTCCGCGCCGAGGCGGTCGCCGCCGCCGACCGCTTCCTCGCCACCGACCGGGCCGCCGAACGCGCCCCCGACTGGGCCGGCTGGGCCGCCGTCGAGCGGATCAGCGCCGAGTACGGCATCGACGACGTCAACCTGGTCAAGCCCGGCGTCGGCGAGACCACCCGGGTCATGCTGCGCCGCGTCCCCTGGCGGGTGCTGGCCCGGCGCGGCGCCGGCGCCGACCTCGACCACGTCCGGCTGCTCGCCGCCCAGCGCGGCGTCCCCGTCGAGGAGGTCGACGACCTGCCGTACTCCTGCGTCGGCCTCATCCACCCCCGCTACAGTCGGGGAGCGACCGGTGCCTCCGGCACGGCCGTCCTGGTGAAGGAGTCCTGAGCCCCGATGTCCCTGCTCTCCCTGCGTCACATCGTCGCGAGCGACCTCGACCGCACCCTGATCTACTCCAACCGGGCCCTCGCCCTCGACGTGCCGGACCGGCTGGCGCCGCGCCTGCTCTCCGTCGAGGTGCACGACGGCAAGGCGCTCTCGTTCATGACCGAGCAGGCCGCGGCGCTCTTGGCCGAACTGACCGCCGAGGCCGTGTTCGTCCCCGCCACCACCCGCACCCGCGCCCAGTACGAGCGGGTCAACCTGCCCGGCCCGACACCCGGTTGGGTCCCGCCGTACGCGATCTGCGCCAACGGCGGCCGGCTGCTCGTCGACGGCGTGCCCGACCGGGACTGGGAGGCCGAGATGGCCGCCCGGCTGGCCGCCGGGGCGGCGCCGCTCGCCGAGGTGGTCGAACACCTCGCGCTCTGCGCCGACCCCGAGTGGACGCACAAGCGCCGGGTCGCCGACGAGCTCTTCGCCTACCTCGTCGTCGAACGGGCCGAGCTGCCGGCCGGCTGGCTGGACGAGCTGACCGGCTGGTGCGCCGAACGCGGCTGGACCGTCTCGCTCCAGGGCCGCAAGGTGTACGCGGTGCCGGCGCCGCTCAGCAAGAGCGCCGCCCTCGCCGAGGTCGTCCGCCGGGTCGGCGGCAGCCCCACCGTCCTGTCGGCCGGCGACTCGCTGCTCGACGCCGACCTGCTGCTCGCCGCCGACACCGGCTGGCGCCCCGGGCACGGCGAACTGGCGGACGCCGGGTGGACGGCACCCGGCGTCACCGTCCTCGACGAGGTGGGCGTCGCGGCGGGCGAGGAGATCGTCCGCCGGTTCCTCGCCCGCGTCCGCGGCCCCCGGATGGCGGCCGCCGTCCCGTCGTAGCCCGTCCGCTGGCCCCGCTCAGCCGCAGCAGCCGCCGCCGCAGCAGCCCCCGCCGCCACCACCGGCCGACGGGGCCTGCCGCGGCGCGGCGCCGCCGGAGGCCGCGCCGGTCACGGCGACGGTCGACAGCAGCTTCACGGTGTCCGGGTGCCCCTGCGGGCAGACGGCGGGGTCGTTGGCCTGCGCCATCGCGCGGCGGAGCTCGAACGTGGCGCCGCAGGAGCGGCAGCGGAAGTCATAACGAGGCATGCCCGTCAGCGTAGCGCCGCCACCCGTGCCCGCCGCCGAGGTTTGCTACCTGTGAGGGTTGCTACCGGTGCCCGCCGCCGAGGTTTGTTACCGGTGCCCGCCGCCGAGGTCGTCGCGGATCAGCTCCACCACGTTCGCCGCCGTCTCCCGCACCGCGGCCAGCTCGGTCAGGAACCGCCAGTAGTCCGGGTGCCGCCCGGCCGCCTCCAGCTCCGCCACCGCGCGGTCCAGCCGCGCCACGGCGGCGTCCAGCGGACCGGCGTGCCGCGGGTCCGGCGCGTGCCGCCCGGCCATCGCCAGCCGCTGGGCGTCCCGCAGCGCGAACCGGGCCCGCTCGATCTCCTTGTGCGGATCGTGCTGCACCTCGTTCAGCTGCCGCAGTCGGTCGTTCACCGCGACCACCGAACCGTCCGCGGTGTCCAGCAGCGCACGCACCGTCCCCAGCGCGGCCGTGGCGTCCGCCCAGCGCTGCTCGTCCCGCGCCCGGGCCGCCTCGGCCAGCTTCGCCTCCGCCGCCCGCCCGGTCTCCAGCACCTGGTCCGGCACCCGCTGCAGGTCCTGCCAGCACGCCGCCGAGAACCGCCGGCGCAGCTCGCTCAGCGCCGGATCCACCGTCCCCGCCTTCGTCTCCAGCGCCTGGATCCTGGTCCGCAGGCTGGCCACCCGGCGGTCGATCTCCCGGGCCCGCTCCGGCAGCTGCCCGGCCTCCGCCGCCAGCGCCTCCGCGCGCTCCCGCACCCGCTCCGCGCGCTCCAGCGTCGCGGGCACCCCGTGCCCGGCCACGCCCTCGTTCAGCCGCCCCAGCTCCGGCGCCAGCTCGGCCAGCCGCGCCGCCAGCTCGTCTGCCCGCAGCCCGGCGCCGCGCGCCGCGTCCAGCGCGTTGCTGGCCCCCAGCAGCGCCCGCTTGGCCTGCTCCACCGCCGGGGTCACCCGGATCAGCTGCGACTCGGCCTGCTCCACGGACGGCTGCAGCTTCCGCAGGAAGTCGTTCAGCTCCGCGAGCGCCGACCCGAGCTGTCCCTTCACGTCCTCCAGCCGGCGCTTGGCCTGCGCGGCCGCGCCGGACTCCAGCTCGTCGGCGTCCAGGTCGTGCGCGTCCAGCGCCGCCAGGTAGTTCACGGTCACCTGGTCGACCCGGCCGGAGATCGCCTCGAAGTCCGCCACCGCCCGCCGGGCCGTCGCGCTCTCCCCGACCGAGCGCACCGTCTCCACCGCCAGCCGCACCTCGCGCTGCGCCGAGTCCACCTCGTAGAACGCCTGCTGCGCCGCGTCCCGGGCCGCCCGGGCATCCGCCCGCGCCCCGTCCCCGCCCCGCCGGCCCCACCAGCCCCCGCCGGCCCCGAACGACGCCGCCCCCGCGGCCCCCAGCGCCCCCGCGACCACCAGCGGCAACACCAGCGCCTCGGCCACCCGCCGCCCCCGCCCGCTCCCGCCGGCCACCCTCACTGCGCACTCCCTGGTTCCCGACCGCTGATCCACCACCCATTCTTCCCGATCACCCCACCCCACCGGCACCCCACCCGTCCCACCCCCCGACCACCCGCACCACACCACCCCCCGGGACCAGGTACCCTAGGCTCTCGTCGTGCGCCCGAACGGGACCCACGACCGGGGGCGCGTAGCTCAGTGGTAGAGCGCCGCTCTTACAAAGCGGATGTCGGCGGTTCGAAACCGTCCGCGCCCACCAGGGGAAAATGCCCCGGACCGATCTTGGTCCGGGGCATTTGACGTCTCGGGGTGACGGCAGTTGGGGAACTGGTGGGGAGGGGAAGGGTCAGAGGGTTACCACGGTGTTGTCGGAGCTGCCGGTGCCGGAGATGCTGATGACGCCGGAGCGGCCGTTGCCGAAGAAGCGGGCGAAGATGCCGGCGGGGCGGCCGTTGAAGAGGAGGGGGCCGAGGACGGGGGCGATGTCGGCGTCGTAGGGGTGGTCCTCGTCGTCGGAGACCATGGCGAGGCGGCAGGTCTGGGGTTCGACGAGGTCCTGGACGATGCTGGTGCCCGATTCGGCGGCCTCGGTGATCGCGGCCTCCCACTCGGCGGGGTCGGTGTCGCGGCCGATGCGGACCTGCTTGCCGCTCATGCCGATGCCGGCCTTGAGGACGAGGGTGTCCCGGTGCTCGACGGCGTGCGGGACGAGGTCGACCTTGCGGCCGGCCCGGTCGGTGCGGCGGTGGGAGAGGACGCGGGTCCACGGCAGGTAGCGGTCGACCAGGGCGCGTTCGGCGGTGCTCATCCAGGGGCGGCCCTCGGAGAGCATGCCCATGGTGAGCTTGCTGGACATGAAGGTGCCGGTCTGGGTGCCGATCAGCAGGCAGTCGTGGTCGAGGGCGGCCTGGACCGGGGCGGTGTCGATGCCCAGCGCCTCCCAGTCGGGGATGGTGAAGTCCCGCAGCCCGAGCGGGTAGCGCAGCTCGGGCGGGCAGTCCCAGGCCTGGTGGAGGTCCTCCGGTTCGAAGAAGCGGGAGATCAGGCCGTTGCTGTTGAAGTAGTCGACCTGGAGGTCGAAGTACCGGGTGTGGTCGCCCTGGTCGCGGGCGCTGCCGAGGAGGGCGACCCGGGGGGCCACGCCGAGTTCGGCGGCGAGGCTCTTGAACATCTCGGTGCGGACGGCGAACGGGTCGATGTGGCCGAACGGGAGCGCGCCCCGGTCGTCCGCGTAGAGCTCGCGCCAGACCGCCATCCGGCAGCGGGTCTCCACCGTGCCGCCGAGCGCGGCGTTGACGTTGAACTCCAGGAACTTCGGCCCGTCCGGTCCGATCACCACGTCGGGGCGGGCCACGCAGTCGGCGTACCGCTCCTCGACGAACTGGTCGGCGACGAACAGCTGGTCCTCGCTGGCCGGCATCCGGTAGGCGGCGAGGCGTTCGGCCGTGGTGGGGGCGCTCTCCAGGGCGGTGCGGCGCACCAGGTCGAGCAGGGCCGCGGAGACCCGGAACAGCTCGGCGGCGGAGGAGCGCGGCAGGGTGAGCGGCGCGGCGGGCAGCAGCGGCTGGTAGGGCAGGCCGATGTCGCGGAACTCGTGGCGCAGCATCTGCCTGATGCGGTCGGCGGACGCGACGGGGGCGAGCCGCTCGGTGCCGAACCAGGGGTGGCCGGCGGCGGGGAGGAGGTGGGACGAGGGTCTCACGCGCCGGCCTCCGCGTTCTCGCGGCAGCGGACCATGAAGGAGCGCTCGAAGACGATGACGGTCTCGCCGGTCGACTTGCTGCCGGTGGTCTCCACGGTGACGATCCCGCAGCCGGGGCGGGACTTGGAGAGCCGCTTGTCGAGGATGCGGCTGGTGGCGTACAGCGTGTCGCCGACGAACACCGGGTCCTTCAGCCGGACCTTGTCCCAGCCGAGGTTGGCCACCGCCCGCGCGGACAGCGCCTGTACGGTCATGCCGCCGACCAGGCACAGCGTGATCCCGCTGTTGACCAGGACCCGCCCGTACTCGGCGCCCGCCCCGTAGTGGCGGTCGAAGTGCAGCGGGTGCTGGTTCATGGTCAGCAGGGTGAGCCAGGTGTTGTCGGTCTCCGTGAGGGTCCGGCCCGGCCAGTGGCGGATCACCATGCCGGGCTCGAAGTCCTCGTAGTCGCCGCCGTGTTCCTCGACGTACTCGTTGTCCTGGACGCGGCGTAGTGTCATGAGCCGTTCTCTCCGGTGTTCCCGGCCGCGGTGGTGGCGGCCGTGTAGAGCGCCGCTGCCGCGGCGGTGTCCTCGATGGCCATGCCGACGCAGCGGAACACCGTGGTCCGCCGGTCGGGTCCGGCTGGTACGGCGGGCGCGGCGCCCCGGCACAGGTCGCCGAGCGCGTGCAGGTCCTTCTCCTCGATCAGGCCGGCGGCCAGCGCGGCCCGCACCTCGCCGGCCTCCGCCACCGCGGTGGGGCCGTCCTCGACGACGTTGTAGGCGGTGGCGAGCAGTGCCGGTTCGACCTCGATGGAGTCCTCGTGGGTGCCGCCGATCACGTTGAGGTGGGCGCCCGGGGTCACCCACTCGGCCCGCACCAGCGGGGTGGCGTCGCTGGTGGAGGTGGTGGTGCAGATGACGGCGGCGCCGGTGACGGCCTCCTCGACGGAGTCGCAGACGGTCGCCTCGATCCGGCCCCGCGTGGTGTCGCGGACCCAGCGCGCGAACTCCTCGGTCCGCGCCGGGGTCCGCGAGTACACCCGCACCGAGCGGATCGGGCGGACCGCGGACACCGCCAGCACCGAGGCGCGGGCCTGGACGCCGGCGCCGATGACGGCGAGCGAGTCGGCGTCCTCGGGGGCGCACAGCCTGGTCGCCAGGGCGGCGACCGCGCCGGTGCGGACGGCGGTCAGTTCGGCGCCGTCGAGCAGGGCGGTGACCCGGCCGGTCTCCAGGTCGGTCAGCACGACCACGCCGTGGATCAGCGGCAGCCCGCGGCCCGGGTTGTCCGGGGTGAGCGTGGTGATCTTGACGCTGCCGACGCCGCGCCGCTCCCAGACCGCGGTGCCGGTCACCAGCTCGCGCTCCGGGCCGTGCTGGACGACGGTGCGCGACGGCGACTCGGTCCGGCCGGTGGCCAGGTCGGCGAACATCTCGGCCAGTGACTCGACCACCTGGCGCAGCCGGTCCTCGCCGGCCATCGCCGCGGCGTCGATGGTTATCGGGGCATGGGTCATGAGTGGGCTCTCCCGGCACACGGTTCGGTCATGAGGCGGCTCTCCCGGCGCTCAGTTCGGCGACCACGTCGACGATCAGGTCCTCCTGGCCGGCGATCGCCTGCCGCCGGCCGAGCTCGAAGAAGACGTCGCGCGGGTCGACCCCGCCGCGCCCGGCCGCGTCGAGCACCTGCGCCTTGAAGCCGGAGAAGACGCCGGCCAGGCCGCTGACGATGCCCAGCGAGCCGGTGACCGGCGGGGCCGGCATCAGCTCGCGCTCGGCGAACTCGGCGGCGTCCAGCACCCCGTACAGGTCGATGCCGGTGCTGAAGCCGGACCGCTCCAGGACCGGGACCAGCACTTCGAGCTGGGTGTTGCCGGCGCCGGCCCCGAAGCCGCGGGCGCAGCCGTCGATGATCCCGGCCCCGGCCCGGGCGGCCGCGACGGAGTTCGCCACCGCCATGCCCAGGTTGTTGTGGCCGTGGAAGATCACCGGCACGTCGACGGCCCCGGCGATGGCGCCGATCCGCTCGGTGACGTCCTGGGGCAGGAAGTGCCCGGCGGAGTCCATGATCCCGACCGCCTGCGCCCCGTACCCGACGGCGCGGGCGGCGTGCTCGGCGAGCTCGGCGGGCGTGGCCATGTGACTCATCATCAGCACGCAGTGCGCGTCGGCGCCCTCCTCGCGGAGGAAGCCGAGGTGGCGCTCGGCGAGCGAGGTCTCGGTGCAGTGGACGCCGATGCGGACCACGTCGGCGCCGTGCGTGAGCGCCTTGCGCAGGTCGGCGGAGGTGCCCCAGCCGGGGAGCATGAAGACGCCCATCCGGCTGGTGCGCAGGGCCTCGCGGACGGTGGACAGCATCAGGTCGTCGCTGACGGCGGCCCGGCCGACCTGGACCGAGGAGGCGCCGAGGCCGTTGCCGTGCCCGACCTCGACCACCGGGATGCCGGCCGCGTCGGCGGCCTCGGCGTAGCCGCGCAGGGCGTCGACGCCGAGCCGGTGGCGGACGGCGTGCTGGCCGTCGCGCAGGGTGGGGTCGTGGATCACCACGTGGGTCATCGGCCCGCCTCCGATCCGACGGCGGGCACGGTGGCGGAGGCGCCGAGCCCGGCCGTGTACTGCTCGGCGACCAGGATGGCCGCGGAGTCGATGATGTCCAGGTTCCCGGCGTAGCGCGGCAGCACGTCGCTGTGCGCGGTGACCTCCAGCGCGACCACGATCCGGTCGCCGGTCACCGTGCAGGCGGTGACCCGGTACCCGGGCTGGTGGGCCCGGACCCGCTCGGCCGCCTCGTCGACGACGGCGCGCACCGCTTCGAGCGTGCACCCGGGGGCGACCGCGTGGACGGCCGTGCGGAAGTTGGCCGGCGGCACGGCGGGGCTGATGTTGAGGATCGCCTTGGTGTCCCGGACGCCGGAGAACGCGGTGAGCGCGGCCTGCGTGGTCGCCACGTACTCGTCGAGGTTGAGCCGGGTCGCCCGGCCCGCGCTCTCGCTGGCGACCGTGGAGACGACCTCCAGGTACTCGATCGCGAAGCGCTCGGCGAGCGCGTGCGCGACCGGGATCGAGGCCTGTCCGCCGCAGCTGATCAGGTTGACGTTGCGGCCGGCCTGCGGCCGCGTCCCGGTGACGGTCGGCACGACCATCCGGCCGACCTTGCTGGGGGTCAGGTCGACGAGCAGGGTGCCCAGCGGTTCGAGCAGCCGCCAGTGCTCGGCGTGCGACATCGCGTTGGTGGCGTCGAAGACCACGTCGAACGGCCGCGGGGCGGCCAGCAGGCCGTCGATGCCGTCGGCCGTGGTCGGGTAGCCGAGCTCGGCGGCGTACCGCAGGCCGGCCGAGTCCGGGTTGCGGCCGGCGACCAGCCCGCACTCCAGCACGGGGGAGCGGTGGATCTTGGCGACCAGGTCCCGGCCGATGGCTCCGGTGCCGATGACGGCGACGGTGGCGGTGCCGGCCCCGCCCGGGCGGGCGGGGCCGAGGGTCTCAGCGAGGGTCACGGCCGACCCCCTCCAGGTCCGCGCCGGTGCGGCCGAACCGCTCGGTCCAGGCGTCCCCGAGCGCGACCGTGGTGCGGGCCCGGCGGGCGAACGGCGGGCCGACCATGTTGCCGTCGAGGACGGCGATCCCGCCGTTCGCCGCGCGGACCGCCTCGTCGACCCGGCGGGCCTCGCCCAGCTCCGCCTGGTCGGGCCGCAACGCCCGGTTGATGGTGGGGAGTTCGCGCGGGTGCACGGTGGCCTTGCCGTGGAAGCCCAGCTCCCGCACCCGGTCGATCTCCTCGGCCAGGACGGCCGGTTCGGAGATCCGGTAGTTGGCGGTGTCGATGCAGGCGGTGCCGTACCGGGCGCAGGCCAGGGCCATCGCCTGCCGGGCCGCGAGCATGCCGGCCCAGGTGATCTCGACGCCGAGCGCGGTGGCGAGGTCCGCCGAGCCGAGGACCAGCCCGTCGGCGGCCGCCGCGATCGCGTCGATGTCGGCCACGGCGGCCGGGGTCTCCAGGGTCACGTAGACCTCCGGGTGGACCCCGGCCGAGGCGAGGGTGTCGCGCAGGAGCGACACCTCGACCGCGGACTCGACCATGGTCATCACGATGAACCCCGGCTTGACCGGGCACTCGGCGAGCAGTTCGAGGTCGTGGACCGCCTCGATGCCGCCCAGCGGGTTGACCCGGACCGCGATGGACGCGGGCTCGGGGGCCAGGGTCAGCGCGGTGCGCAGGATCTCCCGGGCCGCCGCCTTCTGCGGCGGCGGGACGGAGTCCTCCAGGTCGATCAGGTGGACGTCCGCGTCGTAGGTCCAGGCCTTGGCGACCCGGTCCGGCGACAGCGCGGGCGTGTACAGGATGCTGCGGGGTATCGCCCTGGCGGCCGGCGTCATCCGGTCACCCCGTCCGGTCGGGGCGCCGGCTTGGCGCCGACCTCGACCAGTACCTGGCTCAGCCGGCGGATCTGCTCCTCGGTCTGCCCGGCGCGCATCATGACGCGCAGTCCGGCGGTGCCGCGGGCGACGATCGGGAAGAACACCGGGGAGACGTAGAAGCCGGCCTCGATCACCTGGCGGCCCGCCTCGATCACGGTGGTGTCGCTCATCGGCACCAGCCGGATCGGGAAGGTGCTGCCGGCCTGGTCGGTGTCGATCAGCGAGTCGAACAGGTTGATGTTGGAGTACAGCTTGTCCTGGAGCGTCTTGAGCTCCCCGGTGCGGTGGATCTCCGCGGAGGCGAGGCTGGCCCCGACCGAGGGGGTGTTGAGCAGCTGCGAGTAGTTCAGCGCTCCGCCGAAGCGCTCGATCACCCGCAGGGTCTCCTTGGAGTGGCCGTCGAGCACGATGGCCGCCCCGCTGGTGCCGAAGGCCTTGTTCAGGGTCATCACGGTGATGGTGCGCTCGTCCAGGACCGGGCTGTGGCTGCGGACGTAGCCGACGCCGCGCTCGCCGTACGCGGACAGCGAGTGGGAGTCGTCGTAGTAGACCACCAGGCCGTACTTGTCCTGGAGCGCGGCCAGTTCCTGCACCGGCGCGTAGCCGCCGAGGCTGTCGCTGCCGTCGCAGACGTAGGCGACCTGCTCGTACTTCTTGCAGGCGTCCTCGATGAAGTTCAGGTCGTGGTGCGGGGAGGTGACGACCTCGGTCTCGTCGGCGCAGACCGGCTTGACGTTGGACATCGACACGTGGGCGTTCTTGTCGAAGATCATCAGCGGCCGCTTGCCGGTGCCCAGGTGGCCGGAGGCGATCAGCGGCAGCAGCCCGAAGGTCGCGGTGCTGGCGGCGATGGAGCAGATCACCTGGGCGCCGAACAGCTCGCCCAGCGAGGTCTCCAGCTCCAGCATGGCGGGGATCTGCACCCGGCTGCGGGCGATGCAGTGGTCCAGCACGCCGTAGCGGCGCAGCGCCTCGATGCCGCCCTCGATGACCTTGGGGTGGGAGTCGAGGTCCAGGTAGGAGCAGCAGCTGAAGTTGACGAACTCGTGGCCGTCCGGGACGAACTCGTGGCCGGGGACGGCGCGCAGCATGCTGCCGTCGTAGTCGGCGACGATGCCGGCCAGGCCGTTGCGCTCCGACATGTCCCAGAACTCGTTGCCGATCCCGACCAACTTGTCGTTGTTGCGGTACCGGTGGGTGGGGGTGATGGTCTTCCGCTCGGTCATGACGCCGCCTCGGTCGCCTCGTAGTTGTAGATGCCCTTGAGCTTGCGGTACACGGCGGTGTAGATCGCCACGCCGAGCACGTACGGCCGGCGCAGGATCTTCGGGTCGTACAGCCAGAAGTTCATGTTGATGTTCATGTCGTCCAGCGACTCGGCCTGGTGCCACCAGCCGAGCGGCAGGTAGAGCATCTCGCCCGGCTCCAGGATGAGTTCGCGGCGCTGGGCCAGCTTGGCCGCGAGCTTGGGGTAGCGGGCCCAGTCGACCTGGTCGAAGTCGAAGACCTGGGACTTGTCGCCGAAGCCGTCCTTCAGCGAGCGCGGGTAGTACTCCCAGAAGCCGGGCGGGGCGAGCACGAAGCGCTTGCGGCCCTCCAGGCAGACGTTGAAGTTCTCCAGCTCGTCGAAGTGGCTCTGGGTGAACACCCCGCGGTGGCTGATCCACAGGTTGGCGGCGTTCAGCGAGCGGCGGCCGTGCGCGAACAGCTTCGCGGCGTCGAAGCCGAGGATCTTGTTGACGTCGGCCGGGCTGTTGCGGATGTTGGAGACGATCCGGTTCCAGGTGCCCGGGTCGTTCAGGTACTTCTCGTCCTCGAAGAACTCGCGCAGCCGGATGTCCCGGGTGTGCCAGCGCTCGGAGTTCTGCTTGTTGCTGGGCTCGGTGAACAGGGTCACCGACATGTCGCCGAGGCGTTCGGCGACGCCCTCCCGGCCGAGTCCCTCGGTGCCCCGGGGGAGGGTGATGATGACCGGGACGTCGGCCCGGATGAGGGCTCTCGGCCCGAAGGCCATGAACTGGTCGAACGGTATGCGGGGGACCGGCAGGCCCCCGAGGGTCTGCGCGGACGCGGGGTACGAAGTGCTCACAGTCCTGACCTCGTCGGTGTTTCCCGCCGATTGCCCGGCGGTTGGGGTCGGTTGATCGCGAAACTGCCCGGACTCGTCGAACGCCGGGGTGGAGCCGGGGCGGTTGCCCGCCCGGGTGGTGAAGGTCTGTCGGTTGTCCGGATCCGGGGTGGTGCGTCGGGTGCTCGGGTGCTCAGGTGCTCGGGAGTTCGGCCGGGGCCTTGCCGCGCAGCGCCGACTGCGCCAGCAGGCTCAGCACCAGGGCGACCAGCCCGCCGACCGCGGCGATCTCCGCCGCCCGCGCGGAGCTGTCCACGTCGGCCAGGTGCCCGCCCACGGCGGTGCCGGAGGCGATGCCGAGCGCGCCCATGCTGGTGAGCCAGGAGAACGCCTCCGAGAGGGTGCCCTTGGGGGCCACTGACTCCAGCACGGTGCTGCCGGTGATCAGCGCCGGGGAGATCGCGACGCCGGCCAGGACGGCGAACACGGCCATCGCGTAGGAGGAGTCGGTCAGGGCCAGCGGGACGGCGCTGAGCGTCAGCACGCCGGCGGTGAGCGGCAGCAGCCGGCGCTGCGGCATTCGCCACTCCATCACGCCGAAGGCCGCTCCGGCGATCAGGCTGCCGGCCGCCTCCAGGGCCAGCAGCGCGCCGCCGAGCCCGTTGGAGTCGTGCTCCTGGCCGAACGCGACCAGCATGACGTCCACCGCGCCGAACTGGAAGCCCAGGGCGCCGTAGACGATCATCATCACCCAGACCCCGGGCACCGCGATCGCCCACTGGCGGCGGCCGCCCCCGGCGGCCTCGGCGGCCGGTTCGGAGCGGCGGTGCAGGGCGACGAACACCGAGCCGGTGGTGGTGAACACGGCGCAGGTGACCAGCCCGGCGGCCGGGTGCAGCGCGGCGGCGATCCCGGTCGCCAGCAGCGGTCCGACCAGGAAGATCGTGTCGTCCAGCACGGACTCCATGGCGAAGGCGGTCCGCAGCGTCCCCTGGTCCACCATCACCGTCCAGCGGGCGCGCATGAAGGAGCTGAACGACACCGAGGAGCAGCCGGGGGCGACGGCCGCGAGGACCAGCAGCCACAGCGGCGCCTCCAGCAGGATCGCCGTCACCAGCACGGCCATGCCCACCGCGTGCGCCACGCAGGCGGTGAGCAGGATCCGCCGCTGGCTGTACCGGTCGGCCAGCCGGCCCAGCACCGGGCTGGTCAGCCCCTGCGAGATCAGCATCGCGGCCGCCACCGTCCCGGCGTCGCCGAGCGACCCGGTGGACGCCGAGACGGCCAGCAGGCAGCCCAGCGGCCGCATCGCGATCGGGAGCCGGCCGACCGCCCCCCAGAGCGCCAGCGGTGTGGCGCCGGGGTTGCGCAGCAGTCGGAGGTAGGGCCCGAACACCCTCCTCGGCTCCGTGGTGCTCCCGGACACGTTCCCCCTCCTGGTCCTTGCGCCGCCGGGTGGGCGGCGCGGTGGTCGGCGGCGCCGGCGCGCGCCGGCCGGGGTACGGCCGGGCGCGCGTCGGTGCCGTGGTGCGGGTGGCTGGTCGCCGGTGGGTGTCAGGCCCGGAGTCGGGCCATCCAGTCCTCGATCTCGTCCGCCCGGCGGGGCAGGGCGGACGACAGGCTCTCGTTGCCGTCCTCGGTGACGAGGATGTCGTCCTCGATCCGGATGCCGATGCCGCGGTACTCGGCGGGCACCGTCAGGTCGTCGGCCTGGAAGTACAGCCCCGGCTCGACGGTGAGCACCATGCCGGGTTCGAGCGTGCCGTTGACGTACGTCTCGGTGCGGGCCACCGCACAGTCGTGGACGTCGAGGCCGAGCATATGGCCCGTGCCGGTGAGGGTCCAGCGTCGGTGCAGGCCGAGCTCGAACACCTCGTCGACCGTCCGGTCGCCGAACAGGCCCCAGGAGACCAGGTGTTCGGCCAGCACCCGCTGGGCGGCGTCGTGGAAGTCGCGGTAGGCGGCGCCGGGCTTGACGGCGGCGATGCCGGCCTCCTGGGCCGCGTACACCGCGTCGTAGATCCTGCGCTGGAACGGGGTGAAGGTGCCGTCGATCGGCAGCGTGCGGGTGAGGTCGGCGGTGTAGAAGTTGTTGGTCTCCACACCGGCGTCGAACAGCAGCAGCTCGCCGGGGCGCACGTCGCCGTCGTTGCGGACCCAGTGCATGATCGTGGCGTGCTCGCCGGCGGCGCAGATGGTGCCGTAGCCGACCGCGTTGCCCTCGACCCGGGCGCGCAGGAAGAAGGTGCCCTCGATGTAGCGCTCGGAGGTGGCCACCGCCTTGTCGAGGTTGCGGACCACGTCCTCGAAGCCGCGGGCGGTCGCCTCGCAGGCGTAGCGCAGCTCGGCGATCTCGAACTCGTCCTTGACCAGGCGCTGCTCGGACAGGAAGACCCGGAACTCCTCGTCCCGCTCGGCGGTCACCTTGTCCCGCAGGGCCGCCTCGACGCCCTCGTCGTAGCCGCGCAGCAGACGGATCGGGCCGGTGGCCTCGCGCAGCCGGCGCTCCAGGGTGTGGACGTCCCGGCAGGGCAGGCCGAGCAGCCGCTCGTTCTCGGTGAGGCTGTTGCGGCGGCCGTCCCACAGCTCGCCGTGGCCGTCCAGCCAGAACTCGCCGTTCTCCCGGTTGGAGCGCGGGCGCAGGTAGGCGAGGGCCCGGTGGCCGCCGTCCTCCGACGGCTCCAGCAGCAGGACGCCGTCCTCGGTCTGGTCACCCGTCAGGTAGAGGTAGTCGGAGGAGGGACGGAACGGGTAGTGGGTGTCGTTGGCCCGGACCTTGGGGTTGCCGGCCGGGACGACCAGGAGCTCGCCGGGGAACCGGGCGGACAGCTCGGCCCGGCGGCGGGCGGTGTGGGCGGCCTGCGGGATGGGTTCGAGCTCGTGCCGCTCGGTGTCGGCCCAGCCCTGCCGCATGTTCTCGTCGAGCTCCTCGCTCACCGCCGCGGTCAGGCCGTTCTTCCGCTGGGGTATCGGCTTGGCCGCGGCGTCCTCGGACGCCTCGGGGGCCCGGCCCTCGGTCGGCTGTTCGGTCATGACTGCCTCCTGAATCGGATCGATCTCGGCTGCTCCGGCCGGCGGCCGGTCGCCCGGGGACATGATCCCCGGTCCGGGGGTCGCGCGGGCGAGGTGACGGGTACTCGACGGGTGGCCGGTGGGCCGTCCGCCGGGTGGCTCAGCGGGTGGTGAGCACCGTCAGGTGCCCGGAGAGCTCGGGTGCGGACCGGCGGGTGGGCGGTCCGGTGCGCACCGGTGTGCCGATGTCGACGGCGCCGAGCAGGCGTTCGCCCTCGGCGAGCCCCAGCAGTTCGCGCAGGGCCGGGCTGCCGCACAGCCGGCCGGTGCGCCAGATGCTGCCGTAGCCGCGGGCGTGCAGCAGGAGCATCAGCGCGTGCGCCATGGTGGACCCGGCGGCCAGCTGCTCCCACTCGGGGACCTTGTGCCCGGGCCGCGGGGCGAAGACCAGGAAGGCCCGCAGCGGCGCGCGCAGGGCCTTGCGCCGCACCTGCTCGCGGTCCTGGGACGGGGCCTCGGCGGCGAGCGCGTCGGCGGCCGAGGCCAGGGCCTCGTCCCGGGCCAGGACCCATCGCCAGGGCCGGAGCCGGCCGTGGTCGGGGGCCATCGCGGCGCCCTTGAGGAGGTAGCGGAACTCGTCGTCGCCCGGGGCCGGTTCGGCCAGGAGCTGTTCGCTGCGGCGGGTCAGCACCGCGGTCATGACGTCCAAGGGGGGTCCCTTCAGAACCGGGCGGCGGCCGGCACCGGCGTGGCGGGGTGGCCGCCGTCCCGGTGCGGGTCCAGCGCGTCGACGACCCGGGTCAGGTGCCGGTGGGCGGTGGCGGACAGCGGCTTGAGGTAGGTGTGCTTCTGGGTGGGCCGGCAGCCGCGGCCGAGCTTCGCCTCCTCGGCCTCGATCGAGTACTCGATCTTCCGCAGGCCCCGGCCGATCGCGTGCTCGATGGTCGCGTAGTAGACGAGGTCGAAGTAGAGCGGCAGCCCGGGCCGAAAGGAGTAGTCGATGCCGAGGGTGCGCGGGTGCAGGGTGTCGCCCCGGCGGACGCACTGGGCGAAGGCGATCTGCCGGCCGTCGGCGTCCAGCGCGACCAGGTAGCCGACGTCGCCGGGGAAGGCGGCGGCCATCTCCCGGTGCTTGGTGCGCAGTTGGTCCTCGTCGACGGTGTGTCCGTACTTCCGCAGGACCTGGGTCTCCATCGGCAGCAGCACGTCCAGGTCGATCCGGTCGGCCGGCCGGTAGTCGTAGCGGACGCCGGCCTCGGCGACGGCCTGGCGCTCCTTGCGGATGTGCCGGCGGCGGTGGCTGGCGAACCGGGCGACGTAGTCGGCGAACTCCCCGGCGGGCAGGTCGAGGACGCACTCGCGGTCGCTGCGGAAGCTGCGGTAGCCGTGCTCGGCGAGCCGCTCGCGCAGCCGGGTGTCGGTGTCGTCGACGAAGAGGAAGACCATGCTCTCGGCGCCGCCGTCCCGGGCCAGCCGCTCGGCGGCGGCCAGCGTGGCGTCCGTGGCGGCGACGGCCTGCCGCTCCGTCAGGCCGTCGGCGGTCAGCAGCCGGCTGTCCGATACCCGGCGCCCGCCGCACACCAGCGCGGGCAGCAATCCGCTTGCCGCGGCGGAGAGTTCGGGGCTCATCGGGACGCCGCGCAATTCCGCCACTCTGTCGACGAACAGATCCGGGCGCAGAAACGGCCAGGGGGCGGAATCGGGGGCCAGCGGATAGCAGGAAAGGGCGGACACCAGGGGGCCGTCGGCGCCGTCGCGGGTGAGGACGTAGCGCGGTGCGCCGTCCGCCGCCTTGGCGTCGATGGCCAGCCACCCGGCCGAGTGGAAGAGGTCGTCCGACGGGACGAGTCCGTCCCAGCCGGCCGCCCGCACAGCCTCCGGATCAGCGACCAGGGTGCTGTGCACTGCGGCCTCCGTGGTGATCGAGTGTGTCATGTCTTGGCAAGAAACCCCAGTCTGCATGGGGTGTGACGTCCAGGCAAGCCCCGTCGTGATCTCCGTTTGTGATCTCCATTGCGGCGCCCTTGCCCGGATTTGGGGGCTTCGGTGGAGGTTTGCCGCAGTCAACTCCGCCTGTCAACACTTGCCAAGTGTTGACAAGATCGGGTTGCCGGAGCCTAGAGTTCCGGTCGTGGCGCCCCGGCCCCCTCCGAGCGGCCCGGGCCATTCGCCGACGAGCGGTCTGCCGTCGTGCCCCCTTTCCCTCGCATTCCCGAGCAATTCCCCGGAGGTATTCCCATGGCTGGGACCATCGACGTCGCCGGTATTTCGCTGAGCCGTTTCTGGCACTGCTTCGGCACCGAGCGCCACCGCGCCTCCATGGAGACGGTCGTCGGCCTGCTCAAGGCCTCCGGCACCAACGTCCTCCCGATCAACACCCACCGGCTCGACGAGCGGCGCGACCGCTCCGCGCTGGAGCACGGCTTCGACGGGGTCGGCTACGACGCCCTGGGCGAGCACGTGGACACCGCGTCCTACGTGAAGATGCTCAACATCAACCTGCGCACCTCCGCCGAGGCCGCGGTCGCCGCCACCAAGCTCGCCTTCGAGATGACCGGCGAGCGCGTCCTCAAGCTGGAGGTGCTCAACCCCTCGCTGCGCGGCTCCCAGGACGGCGAGGTCGTCGAGGCCGCCCGGGTGCTGTCCGCCTGGGACCCCTCGCTGATCGTCCTGCCGCTCATCTCCAACGACCTGGACACCGCCAAGGCCGCGGTCGACGCCGGCTGTCCGCTGCTGCGCGTCATGGGCTCCGACATCAGCTCCCGCGCGGGCATCACCGACGCCGGCGTCTTCGAGGAGATCTGCACCCTGGGTGTCCCGGTCGTGCTCGACGGCGGCATCGGCGAGGTGGAGCACCTGCAGCGGGCGGCCGACCTCGGCGCGGCCGGCGCCCTGGTCAACAGCGTGCTGTTCGACCGCGCCGACCAGGCCCCGGTGAGCGTCATGGAGGAGTTCGCCGCCGCCGCCGACCGGATCTTCGGCAGCCACCTGTGACGGCGACCGGGCCCGCCCGCCCGATCCGCCTCTCCGCGAACACCCGGCCGCGCCGCGGCCACCTGAGCGTCACCGGCGGCGCCGGCGCGGTCTTCCGCACCGCCGACGGGCAGTCGTTCACCGACCTCAGCAGCCAGACCCTCAACCTGCTGTTCGGCCAGGCCCACCCGGTGGTCACCGAGGCCGTCGTCGACCAGGTGCGCACGGCCACCTTCTTCGACCAGGACTTCGACTCGCCGTCGGACCTGGCCGCCCTGCACCGGCTGGCCGCCCTGCTCCCGGACCACCTGCTCGCCTTCAACCTGCGGATGTCCAACGGCTCCGACGCGGTGGAGAGCGCGGTCAAGCAGGCCCGCCGGGCCACCGGCCGCTCCCGGGTGCTGACCGTGGACGGCATCTACCTCGGCCAGACCACCCAGGCCATCCACCTGCGGGGCTGGGGCGAACCGCCGACCGACATCCTGCGCGGCTCCACCGAGGACGTGGTGCGCGCACCCCTGCCGTACTGCGCCGAGGACGACCACGACCCGGCCGACTGCCCGGTGGAGAACGGGGAGCACCTGCTGCGCGCGATCGAGCGCGACCAGGACGTGCTCGCCTGCGTCCTGCTCGACCCGATCATGATCAGCAGCGGGGTCTTCGGCGGCCGGCACGGCTCGATGGCGCTCCTGCTGCGCCGGGTCGCCGAGGCCTGCCGGGCCACCGGCGTCCCGCTGGTGATGGACGAGTGCCAGACCTTCGGGTGGGTGCCCGACCACACCCTGGCCGGCCACTGGGGCCTGCGGCCGGACGCGCTGGTGCTCGGCAAGGGGGTGGCCGGCGGCTTCCCGCTGGCCGTCTGCGCGAGCACCCCGGAGCTCGACAACCTCCAGTGGGGCGAGGCCGACTACACCCACGGCGGGCACCCCGCCTCGGTCGCCGCGATGGCCGCCACCTGCGGCCTGCTGGCCGACCCGGCCGAGCGGGACCGGTTCGCCGAACTCACCCGCGTCCTCGACGAGTCGCTCGCCGAGGACGGCCGCGGCACCGCCCGCGGCCGGGCCACCACCCGCAGCCGGGGCATCGGCCTGATCCGCGCCCTGGAGGTGCTGACGGACGGCCGCCCCGCCGCCCCCGAACTGGTCCGCGCGGTCTCCGACCGCTGCCTGCGGCAGGGCGTGTACGTCCGCCCGTACGGCAGCAACCTCGGGCTGAAGCCCTCCCGGGTCATGCCGCCGGAGCTGCTGAAGTCCGCCCTGGCGACCGTCCAGGACGCAATCGACGCCGAACTCGCCGGTGTGTGACAGGTGTTGGAAAGGAATCCGATGACAGGCAACGCACGCGTCGCGCTCTGGGACGGCGAGGGCATCAGCCTCCGTGACGTGACGCTCCCCGACCACCCCCACCGGAGCCGGGTCGAGGTCGTCGCCACCGGCATCTGCGGGACCGACCTGCACGTGCTCAAGCACGGACCGGCCGTCGACCCGCAGGCACCGCTCAGCCTCGGGCACGAGATCGTCGCCCGGGTCGAGCGGGTCGCGCCCGGCCAGCTGGTGGTCGGCGCCGAGCGGGTCTCCGAGGGCGACCTCGTGGTGCTGGTCCCGGGCGCGGCCTGCGGCCGGTGCGCGATGTGCCAGTCCTTCGGGGCGCACGAGCACCTCTGCCCAAGCCGGGTGGTGCACGGCTTCTCCACCTACCGGCCGGACGGGGACTTCGCGGTCGGCGGCTTCGCCTCCCGGATCTCGGTCGCCGAGGGCATCTCGCTGGTCAAGGTCCCCGAGGGGCTGGACCGCAAGCGCGCCGCCCTCGCCGAGCTCACCTCGGTCGCCGTCCGCGCCGTGGAGCGCGCGCTCGGCCAGGGCCGTCCCGACATCGGCATGGGCAGCCTGGTCGGCGGCACCGCCGCCGTGCTCGGCACCGGCCCGGTCGGTGCCACCGTCGCGCTGGTGCTGCGCGCCGCCGGCATGGACGTGCGCTGCTTCGAGCCCGGCGAGTGGCGGGCCGCCTACGCGGCGCGCGAACTCGGCCTGGACGTCCAGCGGATCGACGGCGGCACCGACTACGTGGCCGGCGCGGTCGCCGACACCCCGTACGGACTCGGCTTCGACGTCGTCATCGAGTGCGCGGGCGAGCCCGCCGCGTTCGGCGCGGCGCTCGAACTCGCCCGCCGCGGCGGCCGGGTGGTCGAGCTCGGCCACTTCATCTCCACCGGCACGCTGGCCGTCGACCCGTCCGTCATCTGCCGCAAGGACCTCGAAGTGGTCGGCTCGGTGCTGGCCCCGCCCACCGCCTACCCCAAGGCGATGCGGCTGCTCCAGCGCGAGGACCTGCCGTTCGACCGGATCATCAGCCAGGAGATCGGCCTCGGCGGCCTGACCGACCTGGCGACCGTCCTCGGCGAGCGCGACCACATGAAGCGCGTGGTCGACCCCGCCGCCTGAGCGCCGTCCCGCCGCCCGGCGCCCGGCCCGGGGCCACCCCCGGGCCGGCCCACCGCACCCCAGAGCCGATGAGACCCCAGAGCCGATGAGGAACCATGCCCGCCGCCTTCCGTCCTGACCTGCCCATGTCCGCCGTCGCCGGGATCGCCGAGAAGGCGGCCGCGGCCGCCTGGCCCGACGTGCTCCCGCTGGCCGGCGGGGAACCGCGGTTCGACCCGCCGGCCGAGGCGCTGGCGGCGCTGCGCGACGCCGACGTCTGGCAGCTCACCAAGTACTCGCCGTTCAAGGGCTATCCGGAGCTGCTCGCCGGGATCCAGCGCAAGCTGGCCGCGGTCAACGGCCTGGAGGTGGGCCTCGACGAGCTCATCACCGTGCCCGGCGGCGCGGCCGCCCTGTTCACCGTGCTGGGCACCCTGGTGCACGGCGAGCGCCGCAAGGTCGTGCTCACCGACCCGTGCTGGGAGCACTACCCGAACATCGTCACCGCCGTCGGCGGCCGCTCCGAGCTGGTCGGCACCGTCCCCGAGGGGCCGCACAACCGGATCGACCTGGACGCGCTGGCCCGCGCCGTCGACGGCACCACCGCCGCCGTACTGCTCAACTCGCCGCTCAACCCGACCGGTTCGATGCTCAGCGCGGAGGAGATCGAGGCCGTCGGCGCGATCTGCGCCCGGCACGGCGCTCGCCTGGTCGTCGACGAGGAGTACGAGACCTTCGTCTACGGCGACCGCCGGCACGTCACCGCCCGCGCCGTCCGGCCGGACGCCATCTCGCTGTTCAGCTTCTCCAAGAGCTACGCCCTCACCGGCCTGCGGCTCGGCTACGTCACCGCCGAGCCCGAACTCGTCGAGGCCTTCAAGCGGTTCGGCCTGTACAGCTACATGTACCCGGCCAGCCCCTCGCAGCTGATGGCGGCCGCCCTGGTGAACGCCGACCTCACCGAGTACACCGAGCGGGTCCGGGCCGAGTACGAGGCCAAGGCCCGGCGCTTCTCGGCCGCCCTGGACGCGCTGCCCGGCGTCGAGTGCGACATGCCGGAGGCGGGCGTCTACGTCTTCCCCCGGATCGCGCTGCCCGACGGCTCCTCGGCCGGCCAGGAACTCATCGACCACCAGCACCTGCTGTGCGTCCCCGGCGACGTCGCCGGCGCCACCGGCCGCGGCCACGTCCGCTTCTTCCTGGGCGTGGACGACGCGGTGATCGACGAGGCGGTCGCCCGGGTGGCCGCCTGGACCAAGGGCGAACGGCGATAGCGCCGCCCGCGCACCGGCTGGTCCTGGGCACCCTGCACCTCGCGCTGCTCCCGCCGGACGAGGGGTACCGGCTGCTCGACGCCTTCGCCGAGGCCGGCGGCCGGGCCGTGGACACCGCCGCGTTCTACGGCAGCGGCTACGTCGAGTCGGTGCTCGGCGGCTGGCTGCGGCGGACCGGGGCCGGGCTGCGGATCACCACCAAGATCGGCCACTTCGACCGGCCCGCCGACTACCGCGACGGCCGCCGGATCGAGCGGGCCGTCGCGGCCGCCGCGGACCGGCTCGGCACCGTCCCCGACGAGGTCCTGCTGCACGAGGGCGACTGGGCCTGCTGGTGGGACGGGGCCGCCGACCCCGGCACCGTCGCCGCCCCGCCGGCCGGCACCGGACTGCCCGCCTGGGACACCCTGCGCGAACTCGCCGGGCGCGAGGGGTTCGGCACCGGGCTGTCCGGCAACCACGCCGAGGTGCTGCACGCCGCCGCCCGGCGGCTCGGCGCCGACCGGGTGCTGGTCGCCAAGCAGTACGACCTGCTCTGGCGCACCGCCGCCCCGCTGCTCGCCGACCCGGACCGGTCCGTGCTGCTGGGCGCGCCGTTCCACCAGGGCGCGGTGCTGGACCTCGCCGCCCTGGCGGCCGGGGCCCGCCGGGACGGCGACCCCGGCCTCGCCGCGGCCGCCGACGAGGTGGCCCGGCTGCTCGACCGGTACGGCCTGACCCCGCTCGACGCGGCGGTGCCGTTCGCGCTCGCCGAGCGGCGCGCGGCCGGCGTCTGCGTCGGACTGTCCGGGGTGCGCGAACTGGCCGACCTGGTCCGGGCCGCCGACCGGACGCTCCCCGCCGAACTGCTCACCGCGCTGCGCCGCACCGGCGTCCGGCGCGGCCCGCGGCCCGGCCCCGGGCTGCGCCCCGAGTACCTCCGCCCCGCCTGGGACCCGCCCTCCCTCCCTGCTTCGACGACACCCCAAGGAATCCGAACGTGATCACCAAGCCCTTCCTCAAGCCGGCCGTCACCTTCGACGCCACCGGCACCGACGTGGCCGCCTACTACCGCGGCCGCAGCTACGCGCTGGGCCTGCCCGGCGGCACCGCCGTCGCCGCGGCGCTGTCCGCGCTGGACGGCCGGCGCGACGCGGACGCCGTCGCCGCCGTCTCCGGCCTGGACGAGGCCGCCACCGGGCGGCTGTTCGCCGCGCTGGCCGGCACCCCGCTGGTCCTGGAGGGCGAGGGCCTGGTCGGCCCGGTGGGCGTGCGCACCGGCCGCGAGGCGTTCTGGCGCCTGGAGGCCCAGCTGTGGAACTTCCGCCAGGCCGGCCGCACCGCGGGCCTGCACGTGCCGCGGCTGTTCCACGAGGTCGGCGCCGGCCGCGCGCCGGTCGACGTGGTCAAGGGCTTCTGCCTGGAGATCTGCCACCAGGTCTCGAACGCCCCGACCGAGATCTCGCTGGCCATCGCGCACGCGCCGACCAAGGAGATCCGCGACCTCTACATGCACTTCTACGAGGAGGAGTACAGCCACGGCGACATCCTCCGGGAGGCGCTGGCGACCTGGATCCCGGACGCGGGCATCGCGGCCGCCGTCCCGCTGCCCTCCACCGCCGGGATGCTGGCCAACTACAACTGGTCGGCCGAGAGCGACCCGCTGATGTACGCCGTCGCCCTGATGCGCGACGAGGGCAGCCCGCTGGACGCCGTGAACCCGCCGGAGACCGACGTCTACGCCGCCATGAAGACCCACTACGAGGTGCCGGAGAAGGTGGTCGACCGCTTCGAGTGGCACGCCAACCTGGACACCGACAACGACCACGGCTTCTTCCCCGAGCGGGTCTTCGCCCAGGTCCAGGTGGTCGACGACGCCCGCTACGCGCGGCTCACCAAGGCCGCCCGC
>NZ_JBFBDO010000109.1:0-27108 GCF_040683335.1 Kitasatospora sp. NPDC093806 | reverse complement strand
CCGGCCCCCAAGGCCGCCGCCCCGGCGCCCGCGCCCGCCGCCGAGGGCACCGGCCCCGAGCTGGTCCCGCTGCGCGGCCCGGCCAAGGCCGTCGCGACCAACATGGACGCCTCGCTGGAGGTGCCGACCGCGACCTCGGTCCGCGCCGTCCCGGCCAAGCTGTTGATCGACAACCGCATCGTCATCAACAACCACCTGCAGCGCGCCCGCGGTGGCAAGGTCTCCTTCACCCACCTGATCGGTTACGCCCTGGTCCAGGCCGTCAAGGCCTCCCCGGGCATGAACCACAGCTACAAGGTGGAGGGCGGCAAGTCCTTCCTGGTCAAGCCCGAGCACGTGAACCTCGGCCTGGCCATCGACCTGGTGAAGCCCAACGGCGACCGCCAGCTCGTCGTCGCGGCCATCAAGAAGGCCGAGACCCTCGACTTCTTCGGCTTCTGGCAGGCCTACGAGGACATCGTCCGCCGGGCCCGCGCCAACAAGCTGACCATGGACGACTTCACCGGCGTCACGGTCTCGCTGACCAACCCCGGCGGCATCGGCACCGTGCACTCCGTGCCGCGCCTGATGCAGAACCAGGGCACCATCGTCGGCGTCGGCGCCATGGAGTACCCGGCCGAGTTCCAGGGCTCCGCCCCGGAGACGCTGGCCCGCCTCGGCGTCTCCAAGATCATGACGCTGACCTCGACCTACGACCACCGCGTCATCCAGGGCGCGGCGTCGGGCGAGTTCCTGCGCACGATCCACCAGCTGCTGCTCGGCCAGAACGGCTTCTACGACGAGATCTTCGAGTCGCTGCGGATCCCGTACGAGCCGGTCCGCTGGGCCACCGACGTCGCCACCACCCACGACGACGAGGTCAACAAGACCGCCCGCGTCATCGAGCTGATCCACTCCTACCGGGTCCGCGGCCACCTGATGGCCGACACCGACCCGCTGGAGTACAAGCAGCGCAAGCACCCCGACCTGGACGTCACCACCCACGGCCTCACCCTGTGGGACCTGGAGCGCGAGTTCGCGGTCGGCGGCTTCGGCGGCCAGCGGATGATGAAGCTCCGCGACATCCTCGGCCTGCTGCGCAACACCTACTGCCGCACCGTCGGCATCGAGTACATGCACATCCAGGACCCGAAGCAGCGCAAGTGGCTGCAGGAGCGCCTGGAGAAGCCGTACACCAAGCCCGAGCGCGAGGAGCAGCTGCGCATCCTGCGCCGGCTGAACTCGGCCGAGGCGTTCGAGACCTTCCTGCAGACCAAGTACGTCGGGCAGAAGCGTTTCTCGCTGGAGGGCGGCGAGTCGCTCATCCCGCTGCTGGACGCCACCATCGACTCGGCCGCCGAGCACCGCCTCGACGAGGCCGTCATCGGCATGGCCCACCGCGGCCGCCTCAACGTGCTGGCCAACATCGTCGGCAAGCCGTACGGCAAGATCTTCGGCGAGTTCGAGGGCAACCTCGACCCGAAGTCGATGCACGGCTCCGGCGACGTCAAGTACCACCTGGGCTCCGAGGGCACCTTCACCGGCCTGGACGGCGAGACCATCAAGGTCTCGCTGGCCGCCAACCCCTCCCACCTGGAGGCCGTGGACCCGGTCGTCGAGGGCATCGCCCGCGCCAAGCAGGACATCCTGGACCAGGGCGGCACCACCTTCCCGGTGCTGCCGATCCAGATCCACGGCGACGCGGCCTTCGCCGGCCAGGGCGTCGTCGCGGAGACCCTGAACATGTCGCAGCTGCGCGGCTACCGCACCGGCGGCACCGTGCACGTCGTGGTGAACAACCAGGTCGGCTTCACCGCCGCCCCGGCCTCCTCGCGCTCCTCGATGTACTGCACCGACGTGGCCCGCATGATCGAGGCCCCGATCTTCCACGTGAACGGCGACGACCCGGAGGCCGTGGTCCGCGTCGCGCGGCTCGCCTTCGAGTTCCGTCAGGAGTTCCACAAGGACGTCGTGATCGACCTCATCTGCTACCGCCGCCGCGGTCACAACGAGGCCGACAACCCGTCGTTCACCCAGCCGCTGATGTACGACCTGATCGACAAGAAGCGCTCGGTGCGCAAGCTGTACACCGAGGGCCTGATCGGTCGCGGCGACATCACCATGGAAGAGGCGGAGCAGGCGCTCCAGGACTTCCAGGGCCAGCTGGAGAAGGTCTTCGCCGAGGTCCGCGACGCCGCCCAGGCGCCGGCCGCCGCCACCAACGGCAAGCCGGTCGCCGACTTCCCGGTCAACATCCAGACCGGCATCTCCCAGGAGATGGTCAAGCGGATCGCCGCCTCGCAGGTCAACCTGCCGGACTGGCTGACCGTCCACCCGCGCCTGCTGCCGCAGCTGCAGCGCCGCGCCGCCTCGGTCGAGGACAACACCATCGACTGGGCGACCGGCGAGACCCTCGCCATCGGCTCGCTGCTCATGGAGGGCCACCCGGTCCGCCTGGCCGGCCAGGACAGCCGCCGCGGCACCTTCGGCCAGCGGCACGCCGTCCTGATCGACCGGGAGACCGGCGAGGACTACACCCCGCTGCAGTACCTCACCGAGGACCAGGCCCGCTACACCGTGTACGACAGCCTGCTGTCCGAGTACGCGGCGATGGGCTTCGAGTACGGCTACTCGCTGACCCGCCCGAACGCGCTGGTCATGTGGGAGGCGCAGTTCGGCGACTTCGTCAACGGCGCGCAGACCATGGTGGACGAGTACATCGCCTCCGCCGAGCAGAAGTGGGGCCAGCACTCCGGCGTCACCCTGCTGCTGCCGCACGGCTACGAGGGCCAGGGCCCGGACCACTCGTCCGCCCGCCCGGAGCGCTTCCTCCAGATGTGCGCGCAGGACAACATGACGGTCGCCATGCCGACCCTGCCGTCGAACTACTTCCACCTGCTCCGCTGGCAGGCGCACAACCCGCACCACAAGCCGCTGATCGTCTTCACCCCGAAGTCGATGCTGCGTCTGAAGGCCGCGGCGAGCGCGACCGAGGAGTTCCTGTCCGGCTCGTTCCGCCCGGTCATCGGCGACTCCACCGTCGACCCGGCGAACGTGCGCAAGGTGGTCATCACCGCGGGCAAGTTCTACTACGACGTCGAGGCGGCCCGCACCGAGCGCGGGATCACCGACACCGCGATCGTCCGGGTCGAGCGGCTCTACCCGCTGCCGGTGGCCGAGCTCCAGGAGGAGCTGGCCAAGTACGGCGACGACGTCCAGTTCGTCTGGGCCCAGGAGGAGCCGGCCAACCAGGGTTCCTGGCCGTTCATCGCCATGAACCTGGTCGACCACCTGCAGGTCGTCATCGGCCGCAGCGCCAACGGCTCCCGCCTGCGCCGCGTCGCCCGGACGGCCTCCTCGGCCCCCGCGGTCGGCTCGGCCAAGCGCCACGCCGCCGAGCAGCAGGGTCTGCTGGAGGAGATCTTCTCGCTCTGACCCCCGCGGTCGGCGCGGGGTCTCCCGCTCGCACGGTCCCGGCCCCCGGGCCCCCTGGAAACAGGAGGGCGCGGGGGCCGGGGCCGTTCCCGGCACGTGTGCGAAGGTCCCAGCTCTGCAACCAAAGCGGCACCGACCTGCGGGGAGTCCTGACGGGTCGATAGGTTATGCCTCGCCAGGCCGCCGCCCGGGCGCCCGTCATCGCGCCCGCCGGCCGCCGGGGACCTCACCGCTCTCCCAGGGGGAACAACCGCATGACCGCCGACACGCCACGGGACGCCGCCGACACGCCGCTCCCGCCGGTCTTCCAGCCGCTGCTTCCGGACGACCCGAGGGAGGTCGGCGGCTACCGGCTGTTCGCCCGCCTCGGGGCCGGCGGCATGGGCCGGGTCTACCTCTCGTACACGCCGGGCGGCCGCCCGGTGGCGCTCAAGGTGGTCCGCCCGGAGTTCGCCGAGGACGTCGAGTTCCGCCGGCGGTTCGCCCAGGAGGTCACCAACGCCCAGCGGATCCACGGGCTCTACACCGCCCAGGTGATCGACTCCGGCGGCCTGGACGGCGACGCGCCGTGGCTGGTCACCGCCTACGTCCCCGGCCCGTCCCTGCAGCAGGTGGTGCGGGAGAACGGCGCGCTGCCGGTGCGCACCGTGCTGCTGCTGATGGGCGGCATCGCCGAGGCGCTCCAGGCGATCCACAGCGTCGAGGTGGTGCACCGCGACCTCAAGCCCGCCAACGTGCTGGTGGCCGGCGACGGCCCGCGGGTGATCGACTTCGGCATCGCCCGGGCCGCCGACGCCACCGCCCTCACCGGCACCGGCTACCGGATCGGCTCGCCCGCCTTCATGTCGCCCGAGCAGGCCCAGGGCAAGCCGGTCACCCCGGCCACCGACGTCTTCGCGCTCGGCGCGCTGGCCGCCTACGTGGCCGGCGGCACCGCGCCGTTCGGCGACGGCCCGGACACCGCCGTGCTCTACCGGGTGGTGCACGAGCAGGCCGACCTGGACGCCGTCCCGGCCGACCTGCGCGAGCTGATCCTGCGCTGCCTCGCCAAGTCCCCCGAGGACCGGCCCAAGCCGGCCGAGATCATCGAGATCGCCCGCAACCACCCGACCGTCGGCGGCCAGCTGCGGTTCTCCGACGACTGGCTGCCCCGGCAGGTCAACACCGAGATCACCCGCCGCTCGGACCTCCCGAAGACCCCGCCCACCCCGCTGCCGGCCGCGCCCACCGCTCCCCCGGCCCCGGCCGGGCCGCCCACCACCCCGCCGCAGCCGGCCGCCGCGCCCACCCACCCGGTCACCCACCCGGCCACCGCGCCGTCCTTCGGGCCGCCGACCCCCGCGCCGTCCTTCGGCCCGGCTCCCGGCTTCGGCCCCGCCCCGTCGCAGACCCCGCCGCCCGGGTTCACCCCGCCGCCGGTCGGCGCGTACGGCGCCGTGCAGCCGCCCACCGAGGCGCCCACCGGCCCGGTGCTGGGCGCCCCGCCGACCGCCCGGCTGCAGCCCGAGCCGCCGTCCTACGACACCCCGCCGCCCGGGCCGGTGGTCACCACCCAGGCCGCCGAGCCGGAGCCGCGGCGCAAGGGCGGCGTCTCCTGGAAGGTGCTGCTGACCGTCGCCCTGGTGATGGCGCTCGGCGGCACGGCCGGCGGCGTGGTGCTGATGAACAAGTTCGGCAAGGACGACGACAAGAAGAACTCCGCCCAGGCCGGCCCGGGCACCGCGCAGCCGAACGCCGCGCCCAGCCCGACCGCCACCCAGCCGCCCGCCTCGCCGTCCGCCGAGACGCCGACCCCGACGCCGAGCAAGACCTCGGGCAAGGTGACGGCCGCGCCGTCGGCGACGTCGAGCGACGGGGTCACCGCACCGGCCCGCCCCACCGGCTACGCCCCGCTGCTGGACAAGAAGTCGCTGTCCATCCCGGCCTCCGAGTACTCCTCCGACTCCTACCGGATCGACCTGGACTCGGGCACCGTCGTGCCGCGCAGCACCAGCCTGAAGTGGGGCCTGGGCGTGACCGCCCTCGGCAGCTCCAACCGGGCCAACGGCTTCGCGAGCTACGGCGACAACAAGTCGGACTTCGCCGTGATCACCGAGGCCACCGTCACGCCCGAGGAGTGCGCCGCCGCGATCGACTCCCGGCCGGACAGCGACCTCTCCTACAACCGGGTCGCCCCCGGCCGGCTGCTCTGCATCCGCGACCGGATCACCCGCAACATCGCCGTCGGCGTGATCGAGGTGGCCGACTCCACCACCGGGGCCGCCAAGCTGACCCTGAGCACCTGGCGCGCCAGCTGACCCGGTCTATCCTGACCAGGTCGAAAACCACCATCGGACCGGAGCGAACCGTGTACTTCACCGACCGCGGCATCGAGGAGCTGGCGAGCCGGCGCGGCGACGAGGAGGTCACCTTCGAGTGGCTGGCCGAGCGCCTGCGCGAGTTCGTCGACCTCAACCCGGACTTCGAGGTCCCGGTCGAGCGGCTGGCCACCTGGCTGGCGCGGCTCGACGACGAGGACGACGAGTGATCCGGTGAAACCGCCCGCATGAGGGCCCGGAGGCAGCCGCCTCCGGGCCCTCGCGCGTTCCTCCCGTAGGGGCCGGGCCTCAGGGTCGGCTCCGGGCGGTCTCAGGGTCGGGCGCCCTTGTGGCCCGCCGCGACGCGACATATCGTCTTTAAAGAAGAACGCGATACATCGCGAGTCACCAACGGGAGGCGGCAGAGATGAGCGAGTGGACGGTCGAGGGACCCGACAGGATCACCATCGAGGAGGCGGTCCGGACCCTCCAGGTGCGGACCATCGACGGCACGGTCAACGTGGTCGCCGCCGAGGGCCCGGCCCGCCTGGAGGTCACCGAGCTGACCGGCGAGCCGCTGTACGTCACCCTGGTCGACGGCGTCCTCACCGTCACCTACAAGGACCTCAGCAGCTGGAACGAGTTCGGCGACGTCCTCAAGTCGGTCGACTCGGTGAAGGGCTTCTTCTCCTCCTTCAAGCGGAAGCGGAGCGCCTCGGTCACCCTGACCGTGCCCGCCGCCACCGAGGTCAAGGTCGGCACGGTCTCCGCCACGACGACGGTCTCCGGCTTCACCGAGCACGTCTCGACCCAGACCGCCAACGCCGACATCACCCTGGTCGGCCTGGCCGGCCGGACCGACGCCAACACCGTGACCGGCGACGTGGACGCCCAGTCGGTGGCCGGCCGGCTGCGGCTGAACACCGTCTCCGGGCAGCTCACCGTGGTCGCCGCCACCGCCGACAAGGTGACCGCCAACGCCGTCACCGGCTCGGTCACCCTGGACCTGGCCGCCGCCACCCCGACCGAGATCAAGGTCACCACGGTCAGCGGCGCGGTCGGCGTCCGGCTGCCCTCGCTGGCCGACACCAAGGTCGAGGCCGGCACCACCAGCGGCGACCTCACGTCCGGCTTCGAGCAGCTCAAGGTCGGCGGCAGCTGGGGCACCAAGCGGCTCTCCGGCCAGCTCGGCGACGGCAAGGGCAGCCTCTCGGTCACCACCGTCTCCGGCGCGGTGACCGTGCTGGCCCGGCCCGAGGCCGAGGACGACGCCCAGGTCGTCGTCCGGGAGCTGCCCGCGACCGACGGCCCGGGCGAGCGCCCCGACCTCACCAAGGAGGCCTGACATGACCCCCGTCTTCGGCCACGGCCGGCTCCGGCTCTACCTGCTCAAGCTGCTCGACGAGGCCCCGCGCCACGGCTACGAGGTCATCCGCCTGCTGGAGGAGCGCTTCCAGGGCCTGTACGCGCCCTCGGCCGGCACGGTCTACCCGCGGCTGGCCAAGCTGGAGCAGGAGGGCCTGGTCGCGCACAGCAGCGAGGGCGGCCGCAAGGTCTACCGGCTGACCGACGCCGGCCGCGCCGAGCTCGCCGCCCGGCAGGGCGAACTCGACGAGCTGGAGCTGGAGATCCACGACTCGGTGGCCCAGCTCGCCGGGGCGATCCGGGAGGACGTCCGGGACAGCGCCAAGGACCTGCGCGAGCAGCTGTGGGGCGCGGCCGAGCAGGCCCGCCGCGGCGCCCCGCAGCCGGGGGCCGAGGACGGGGGCGGGGACGGCGCCGGCGGCAACCCGTGGGCCGGGCCGTGGGGCGACCAGGCCGCCTGGCAGCGCGCCAAGGAGGAGTTCGCCCAGTTCAAGCGGCAGGCCAAGGAGCAGGCCAAGCGGGCCAAGGAGCAGGAGAAGGCCGCCAAGGCCAAGGCCAAGGCGGCCGAGGAGGAGGCCCGCCGGCTGCGCGAGCAGTCCCGGGCGGCCCGGACGGCGGCCCAGCAGGAGGCGCTGCGGATCAAGCGCCGGGTCGAGCAGCAGGTCCGCGACCACGCGGCGCGCGGCGACTGGCCGACCGGCCTGGCCGAGGGCCTCTCCGAGCTGACCAAGGGCCTGGCCGGGCTGGCCGACGCGGCCCGCTGGGGCCACCCGGCCGAGGAGAAGGCGGAGCCGTCCGGCGGGGCGCCGGACGGTGCGAAGGTCACCGTCACCCGGATCGACCTGGACAAGGACGAGCCGGGCGCGGCCCCGGCCGCCGGCGCCCCGGCCGACCTGCCGCCGTGGGCCGCCACCGACCCGGCCGGCGACCCGGCCCGGGAGCTGGAGCGGCTGCTCGACCGCTTCCGCGACCAGGTCCGCGACGCGGCCCGGGACGGCGGGGTGACGCCCGGCCGGCTGGCCGAGGCGCGCGCCGTCCTCGGCACCGCCGGCGAGCACCTGAAGCGTCTGCTCGGCTGACCGGCTGGGCGGCTGTCCGGCCACGGGCCCGGTACCCCACGGGGGGGTACCGGGCCCGCGCGCGTCACGGCGTCACGGCGTCACGGCGTCAGGACGACCTTGCCGAAGACGTCGCCCTTGGCCAGCCGGGCGAAGCCCTCCCGCGCCTCGGTCAGCGGCAGCACCGAGTCGATCACCGGGCGGACCCCGGTGGTGGCGCACAGCGAGAGCAGTCCGGCCAGCTCCTCCTTGCTGCCCATGGTCGACCCGACCACCTTCAGCTCCAGGAAGAAGATCCGGTTCAGCTCGGCCGCCGCCGGGCTGGGGCCCGAGGTGGCACCGGAGATGACGATCGTGCCGCCCGGGCGGAGCGACTTCACCGAGTGCGACCAGGTCGCGGCGCCGACCGTCTCCATCACCGCGTCCACCCGCGCGGGCAGCCGGGCCCCGCTCGGGAAGGCCGCGTCGGCGCCCAGCTCCACCGCCCGGGCCCGCTTGGCCTCGTCCCGGCCGGTGACCCAGACCCGCAGGCCGGCCGCCTTGCCGAGGACCACCAGCGCGGTCGACACCCCGCCGCCGGCGCCCTGCACCAGCACGGTGTCGCCCGGCTTCACCCCGGCGTTGGTGAACAGCATCCGGTAGGCCGTCAGCCAGGCGGTGGGCAGGCAGGCGGCCTGCTCGAAGGAGAGTTCGGCGGGCTTGGGCAGCAGGTTCCAGGTGGGGACGGCCACCTGCTGGGCGAAGGTGCCCTGGTAGCGCTCGGTCAGGATCGAGCGGGGCTCGTCCGGCCCGACCCCGTGCCCGCTCTGGCCGATGACGGAGTGCAGGACCACCTCGTTGCCGTGCTCGTCGACGCCGGCGGCGTCGCAGCCGAGGATCATCGGCAGCTTCTCGGCGGGCAGGCCGACCCCGCGCAGCGACCAGAGGTCGTGGTGGTTCAGGCTGGCCGCCTTGACCGTGACCACGCTCCACCCGGGACGGGCCTGCGGTTCGGGGCGTTCGCCCAACTCCAGCCCGCTCAGCGGGTCGTCGGCGTCGATTCGTGCGGCGTAGGCAGCAAACATGCTCCGGACGATAGCCACAACGACCGGGGGCCGGGAACCGCGCGTCGGTGTGACGCACGTCCCGGCCCCGTGGGTACCGCGGCCGTTACCGGCGGGCGACGCCCTCGGCGCGGGCGGCCTCGGCGACGGCCTTGCTGACGGCCGGGGCGACCCGCTCGTCGAACGGCGAGGGGATCACCTTCTGCGGCGTCAGCTCGTCCGTGACCACGCCGGCCAGCGCCTTGGCGGCGGCCAGCTTCATGCCCTCGGTGATCCGGGTGGCCCGGACCTGCAGCGCGCCGGCGAAGATGCCCGGGAAGGCCAGCACGTTGTTGATCTGGTTCGGGAAGTCGCTGCGCCCGGTGGCCACCACGGCGGCGTACTTGTGCGCGACCTCGGGGTGGATCTCCGGGTTCGGGTTGGCCATCGCGAAGATGAACGCGCCCTCGGCCATGGTGGCGACGGCCTCCTCCGGCACGGTGCCGCCGGAGACGCCGATGAAGACGTCGGCGCCGGCCAGCGCCTCGGCCAGGGTGCCCTTGGCGCCGGTCCGGTTGGTCAGCGCGGCGATCTCCGCCTTGACGTCGGTGAGGTCGCCGCGGCCCTCGTAGACCACGCCCTTGCGATCGCAGACGGCCACGTCGCCGATGCCGGCGGCCAGCAGCATCTTGGCGATGGCGATGCCGGCCGCGCCGGCGCCGGAGATGACGGCCCGCAGCGAGCCGATCTCCCGGCCGGTCACCTTGGCCGCGTTCCAGAGCGCGGCGGTGGTGACGATCGCGGTGCCGTGCTGGTCGTCGTGGAAGATCGGGATGTCCAGGGCGTCCTGGAGCCGGCGCTCGATCTCGAAGCAGCGCGGGGCGGAGATGTCCTCCAGGTTGACGCCGCCGAAGGAGGGGGCGAGCCGGACCACGGTCTCGACGATCTCGTCCACGTCGGTGCAGGCCAGCGCGATCGGCACGGCGTCCACGCCGCCGAACTGCTTGAACAGGATCGCCTTGCCCTCCATGACGGGCAGCGAGGCCTCCGGGCCGATGTCGCCCAGGCCCAGCACGGCGGTGCCGTCGGTGACCACGGCCACCGTGTTGGACTTCCAGGTGTAGTCGTTGACGAGCTCGGGCTGCTCGGCGATGGCCGTGCAGACGCGGGCGACACCGGGGGTGTAGGCGAGGGACAGGTCGTCCGCGTCGCGCACCGGGACGGTCGCCCGGACCTCCATCTTGCCGCCGCGGTGGAGCGCGAACACGGCGTCGACCGGATCGTCGGTGTCCTGGGTAGTGCTGTGGATGATCTCCGCTGCCACGATGACCTCTTCGTCATTGATCGAGCGAGGACACCCGGCCGACGGACGGTGGCGATCCGGTCCGACCCCGGGAACGCCGAAGCGCCCGGGGAGAAGGCCGGGTCGGGGCGCCGCCGTCGGACGAGCGCCCTCGAATGAGGGTTTTATGGATTTGTCTGCGTGTGGTCTCGCTGTGCTTCGGGCCGAGCGTAGGTCGGACGACGGCATCGCACCCATGCCTTTTCGTCCAAGTCACTTGGTTGTCATTCGCCTCACAGCCACCTGGAGCACCCAGGCGCCGTGAGTACCGGGCCCCGGCGGCGGCAATGGCGAACGAGCACGCACACCCGCAGGGGTGAACGCAGACACGGAGGGGGGCCGGTGCCTCGGATACGGAGTCGGCGTCATGGACTTCCGTTCCTGCGCACCCCGAGCCGGTTGCGGCTCGGCGGTCTGGTTCGAGCGTCGGGGGTCACCCGGTACCGAATTCTGACACACCCGCCCACGGGCCCGGCAGGCCGGGATGGGAGGATCCCTTGTCCCGCCATCTCGCGTACATCTCCGCGATGCTGCGGCGCCACCCCCTCCCTCCCACAGGAGCAGTCTCATGCCCCACCGCGCCCATTACCGCAGGCCGGCCGCCGCCGCGCTCGCCCTCACCACCGTCGGAGCCCTGCTGTTGAGCGGCTGCGGCGGCGGCGACCAGGCCGTCGCGAAGGACCCGGTCCAGGAGATCCGCGCGAAGATCCCGAAGGCCCAGCAGTCGGCCAAGACCCTCCGGATCGGCATGGACGTCAACTACCCGCCGGTGGAGTTCCGGGGCGCCGACGGCAAGCCGGACGGCCTGGACCCGGACATCGCGGCGGCCCTCGGCCGGATCCTCGACCTGCGGATCGAGTACGTCGACACCCCCTTCGACAAGCTCATACCGGACCTCCACAAGAAGCAGTACGACGTGGTCATGTCGGCGCTCAGCGACATCCGCCAGCGCCGGGACCCGCTGGGCGAGGACGGCAAGCCGAACGGCCAGGCCGTCGACTTCGTGGACTACTTCATCGCCGGCACCTCGATGGTGGTCCCGAAGGGCAACCCGAAGGGCATCCACTCCCTGGACGACCTGTGCGGCAAGACCGTCGCGGTCCAGACCGGCACCACCCAGGACGAGATCGCCACCCGCCAGGTGACCGCCTGCACCCGCGCCAACAAGCCGCTGACCGTGCACAAGTTCGACAGCGACGCCAAGGCGCTGGCCGAGGTCGCCTCCGGCGCGGCCCAGGCCGGTCTGAACGACTTCCCGGTGGCCGCCTACGCGGCGAAGAACACCGACGGCGGCAGCCGCTTCGAGGTGACCGGCTCGCAGTCCCGCTCCAACCCGTACGGCATCGCGCTGCGCAAGGACGACACCGAACTGCGGGACGTCCTGGCCAAGGCGGTCGACCAGCTGATCCGCAGCGGCGAGTACGACAAGATCCTCGCCAAGTGGAACGTCGCCGCGGGCGCGGCGCAGAACGCGGTGGTCAACGGGGGCATCTGAGACACGGGCGCGACCGGGGGCCCGGAGCACGGGATCGGGCGGGCGCACGATCGGGCGAGTGCGCGGCCGGGCCTCCGGGCGGAGCGCGGAGGGATCTGCATACTTATACGCAGGGTGACAGGGACACGGTATTCGTCCGTATAGCGGACGGCGCGGCCCCTCGTTATCCGATTTTGATCTGAATGAGGGCCACCCGAGCGTCATCAGATGGCAGGATTCCCCCCATCTCGGATCGAGCCGGCCACTGGTCGAGGCGGTTCGGTCAACGCCCACCTCGGCGGACGGTGGCGGAGAGCAGTACCTGTACCACCCTGCGCAGTCTCCCTGCCCGACCCGTACAGCGCCGTACGGCAATGCTGCCCCGGTGTGCCGCTCCACGGCGGCGCGCTCCGCCCGACCTCTCCCTCAGGAGGAGATCCCCCCATGATCGCCCGTACCCAGCGCGCCCGCCTCCTCGCCACCGCGGCGGTGCTCGCGTCCGCGTCGCTCGTGCTGACCGCCTGTGGCAGCAGCAAGTCCTCCTCCGGCAGCACCGGCGGTGCCAGTGCCTCCGCCGCCCTGCCGACCGTCAGCGCCGACGCGTCGCTGGCCGCGCTGGTCCCGGCCGACGTCAAGTCCGGCGGAAAGCTGGTCGTCGCCGCCGACGCCTCCTACGCGCCCAACGAGTTCCAGGACGCCTCCGGCAAGATCATCGGGATGGACGTCGACCTGGCCACCCTCATCGGCCAGAAGCTCGGCCTGACCGTCGAGGTCCAGAACTCGCCGTTCACCGCGATCATCCCGGGCATCAGCGCCAACAAGTTCCAGCTGGGCATGAGCTCCTTCACCGACACCAAGGAGCGCGAGGGCCAGGTCGACATGGTGACCTACTTCCTCGCCGGCACCAGCGCGGCGGTCAAGAAGGGCAACCCGGACAAGATCGACCTGAAGGACCTGTGCGGCAAGAAGATCGCCGTCCAGACCGGCACCACCCAGGCCGACACCATCAAGGACACGATCACCCCGGACTGCGTCAAGGCGGGCAAGCCCGGCGTGCCGAACGACGGCGACAAGTTCGACCTGCAGACCGACGTGACCACCGCGATGGTCTCCGGCCGCGACCAGGTCATGCTCGCCGACTCCCCGGTCATCGACTACGCGCTCAAGCAGACCAACGGCCAGCTGGAGCAGCTCGGCGACGTCGAGGGCAAGGCCCCGTACGGCGTCGTGCTGGCCAAGGGCTCCCCGCTCACCAAGGCCGTCCAGGCCGCCATCCAGTCGCTGATGGACGACGGCAGCTACAAGAAGGTCCTGGAGAAGTGGGGCGTCCAGGCCGGCGCGATCGACAAGTCCGTCATCAACGGCGCCACCAGCTGACCCTTCGCCACTCCCCTTCATCCGAGGCCACCGTGAACCATTCCGATCAGGGGAAGCAGGTGTCATCGGGGCGGCCTGAGTCCTTCAAGGCCGTCCCCGTACGCCACCCCGGACGGTGGGCCGGAGCTGTCGTCGTCGCCGTCTTCGCCGCGATGCTGCTCCACGCCCTGATCTTCAATCCCGCCTTCCAGTGGGATGTCGTCAACACCTACCTCTTCGATTCCAGCATCCTGCACGGCCTCGGCGTCACCCTGGAGCTCACCGCGCTCTCAATGGTCATGGGTGTGGTCGGCGGCATCGTCCTGGCGGTGATGCGGCTGTCGCCGAACCCGCTGCTGTCGGGCACCGCGTGGTTCTACATCTGGATCTTCCGCGGCACCCCGGTCCTGGTCCAGCTGGTGTTCTGGAACTTCCTGGGCGCGCTCTGGCCGAAGCTCTCGATCGGCATCCCGTTCGGCCCGGAGTTCTGGTCCGAGTCGACCAACACGCTGATCCCGGTCTTCACCGCGGCGCTGCTCGGCCTCGGCCTCAACGAGGCCGCCTACATGGCGGAGATCGTCCGCGGCGGCATCCAGTCGGTGGACGAGGGGCAGTCCGAGGCGGCCCACGCGCTCGGCATGAGCCGGTTCGCCACCATGCGCAGGATCGTCCTGCCGCAGGCCATGCGAGTGATCATCCCGCCCACCGGCAACGAGACCATCTCGATGCTCAAGACCACCTCGTTGGTCTCGGTCATCGCACTGGAAGAGCTCTTCCGGGCCGGGCAGAACATCTACTCCCGCACCTTCGAGACCATCCCGCTGCTGATCACCGTCAGCCTCTGGTACCTCTTCCTGACCTCGGTGCTCACCATCGGCCAGTACTACGTCGAGCGGTACTACGCTCGGGGTACGACCCGGACGCTGCCGCCCACGCCGATCCAGCGGGTGCGACTGCTGTTCGGCGGCAAGACCACCCCGAAGGCCAAGCACGACGTGGTTCCGGGGCTTGAGGGAGGTACCCACCAATGACCGACCTGAGCAAGGCGCCGGCCTCCGACCACCCGATGGTCAGGGCCGAGGGCGTCCGCAAGTCCTACGGTGTGGTCGAGGTGCTCAAGGGCATCGACCTGGAGGTCAAGCGCAACGAGGTGTTCTGCCTCATCGGCCCGTCGGGCTCCGGCAAGTCGACCTTCCTCCGGTGCATCAACCACCTGGAGAAGATCAACGGCGGGCTGCTCGCGGTCGACGGTGAGCTCGTCGGCTACCGGCAGCAGGGCACCAAGCTCCACGAGCTCAAGGACAGCGAGGTCGCGCTCAAGCGCCGTGACATCGGCATGGTGTTCCAGCGGTTCAACCTGTTCCCGCACATGACCGCCATAGAGAACATCATCGAGGCGCCGGTACAGGTCAAGGGCGAGAGCAAGTCCTCCGCCCGGGAGCGCGGCATGGCCCTGCTGGAGCGGGTCGGGCTGGCCGACAAGGCCAAGAACTACCCCTCCCAGCTGTCCGGCGGTCAGCAGCAGCGGGTGGCCATCGCCCGGGCGCTCGCCATGAAGCCCAAGCTGATGCTCTTCGACGAGCCGACCTCCGCACTGGACCCCGAGTTGGTCGGCGACGTCCTCGACGTCATGCGGGGCCTGGCCGAGGAGGGCATGACCATGATCGTGGTCACCCACGAGATGGGCTTCGCCCGCGAGGTCGGCGACGCGCTGGTGTTCATGGACGGCGGCGTCGTCGTCGAGTCCGGCAACCCCCGCGACGTCCTCACCAACCCCCAGCACGAACGCACCCGCGCGTTCCTCTCCAAGGTGCTCTGAGCGCACCTTCGCGGCGCCCGGCAGGCCGGTCCTGCCGGGCGCCGGTGTTTTCCCCGTTTCCCCGCTTTCGCCGTTCGGGTAATAGGCTGGAGGCAATCAGCCCGTTACCCACCCCTGGAAGGACCACCGTGGAGCTCGCCTCGTACGCCGATCTGGCCGTCCGGCTGGTGAACACCGAGGAGCCCGAGCGCGGCACCGATTCGCTGACCTCGGTGGACGCGGTGCGCGCGCTGTTCTCGGACTCCTCGCGGGCCCGCGACCTCGCCGACGAGTCGGACCTGCCGCGGCTGCGCGCCGTCCGGACCCGGCTGCGCGGGGTGTTCGAGGCCGCCGCCGAGGGCGAGGAGGTCCGCAGCGTCGACCTGCTGAACAGCCTGCTGATGGAGTTCCCGGTCAGCCCGCTGGTCTCCGGGCACGACTACCTCGACGAGGCCGGCCGGCCCCGCTGGCACCTGCACCTCGCCGACAACTCCCCCACCGCCACCGCGCACTTCAGCGCCGTCGCCTGCATGGGCCTGGCCGTCCACCTGACCGAGACCGGCGCCGACCGGCTCGGCATCTGCCAGGCCGCGCCCTGCCGCAACGCCTACCTGGACACCTCGACCAACCGGTCCCGGCGGTACTGCTCGGACCGCTGCGCGACCCGTGCCAACGTCGCCGCCTACCGGGCCCGCAAGCGCCTGGAGGCCCAGCAGGCCGCCGCCGGCGAGGCCTGACGGGCCGCCCGGTCAGGCGCCGGGCAGCTCCTCCGGGCGGATCCAGACGCCCAGCCGGCGGGCCAGCCCGGGCACCCGGGCCAGCGGGGCGCGCAGCAGCAGCCGCTCCAGCCGGCGGCCCGGCGCCAGCCAGGCCGGGCGCGGGCGCAGCCGCAGCAGCACCCGGCCGAGCACCAGCTCGTCCGGGACGGCGCCGTAGCTGCGGCTGTCGCTGTCGATCGGCCGGTTGTCGGAGAGCAGCCACCAGCCCTTGGGGCGCCGGCCGTCGGCCCGCTTCACCACCAGCAGGTTCTGCTGGAACGGGTGACGGAACACCACCACCGCGCCGGGCCGGATCCGGGCGCCGTAGCGGACCAGCAGCTGGTCCCCGTCGCGCAGGGTCGGCACCATCGAGTCCCCGGCCACGTCGATCAGCCCGAACGGCGCGCCGCCCCCCGGGGCGGCGTCCTCCGGTTCCGCGCTCCGTGCCACGGCTGCTCCTCCCGGTCCGCGTCCCGTCCTCGCACACCAGTCTGCCGTACGGGCCGTCACCCGCCGATGTCCGGATTCGTCCGGTTCCGGCTCGGCCTTTTGCCCTAGGCCCGCCGCCCGATCGCGAAACCGCAGGGCCCGGCGGGTAATCTCGGGCGCGGGAAGACGATCTAAGGAAGGACTCCCATGTTCTCTCGTCTGTTTGCACCTCGCGCCACCGCGCACGCCCACTGCGACCTGCCCTGCGGCGTGTACGACCCGGCCCAGGCCCGCCTGGAGGCCGAGTCGGTCAAGGCCACCCAGGAGAAGTACCAGGCCAACGAGGACGCGCACTTCCGCGCCCGCGCCATCATCATCAAGGAGCAGCGCGCCGAGGCCGTCAAGCACCACATCTCGGTGCTGTGGAGCGACTACTTCAAGGCCCCGCACTTCGAGAAGTACCCGCAGCTGCACCAGCTGATCAACGACACCCTGAAGGCCGCCTCGGCCGCCAAGGCGTCGACCGACCCGGCCACCGGCCAGGCGCTGCTCGACCTCATCGCCGAGGTCGACAAGATCTTCTGGGAGACCAAGCAGGGCTGATCCCCGCTCACCCTCCTTGCGACCGCCCCCGTCCGCACCTCGGACGGGGGCGGTTGTGTCTGTCGCCACAGCTCCGCCCGGTAAGGGTTGCCTGGCCTGAGTGCTTGTTATGCTGCCAGGGCGTCCCGAGGGGGAAGCCGGTGCGAATCCGGCGCTGACCCGCAACGGTAAACGGTGCCCCGCGCCCGTGAGCCCGATCGCCCCGGGACGCCGGACTCCCGACAACTCGCCGCGGACTGCGAGGGGATGGCGCCCCGGCACACCCGCCGCCCGGGCGCGCCGCCCCGCGCCGCCCCGGCCCGAGGCAAGGCGCGCGCAACCTGTGAGCAGCACCCGCGGCACCGCGACCGCACCGGCTCCGGCACCGGCTCCCGCCGCCGACCCGCCCGGACCGCGCCGAATACCCGCCGTGCCGCTGGCCGCCGCCCTGGCCGCGGCCCTGCTCGGCTCGCTGGTCTGCGCCGTCGCGGTGGGCTCCTCCGGACTCGGCTGGGCGCACGTCCTGCGGCTGCTGGGCGCCGGTCTGACGGGTGGCCGGCTGTCCGCCGACGAGGCGTCCGCGTACGCCATCGTCTGGGAGATCCGGCTGCCGCGCGCCGTGCTGGCCGCCGTGGTCGGCGCCGGACTGGCCGCCACCGGGGTCGCGGTGCAGGCGATGGTCCGCAACGCGCTCGCCGACCCGTTCGTGCTCGGCATCTCCTCCGGCGCCGCGGTCGGCGCCAACGCCGTGCTGATGTGGGGTGCCTTCGCCTCGCTCGGCGTCTGGGCGCTCTCGGTCTCCGCCTTCGGCTCGGCCCTGCTCGCCATGGTGCTGGTCTACCTGACGGCCCGGACCGCCTACGGCCTCACCCCGCTGCGGCTGGTGCTCACCGGCACCGCCATGTCGTACGGCTTCTCCGCGGTGACGGCGCTGATGGTGTTCGCCGCCGCCCGCGGCGAGGCCGCCCGCTCCGCCATGATGTGGCTGCTCGGCAGCCTGGGCGGGGCGACCTGGGGCTCGGTGCCGATCGCCGCCGTCACCGTGCTGGCCGGCCTGGTCCACCTGGCCTGCGCCGCCGGGCGGCTGGACGCGCTCGCCATGGGCGACGAGACGGCCACCTCGCTCGGCGTGGACCCGGACCGGCTGCGCCGCGAGCTGTTCGTGGTGACCGCGGCGGTCACCGGCACCGTGGTCGCGGTCAGCGGGGCGATCGGCTTCGTCGGGCTGATGGTGCCGCACCTGGTGCGGATGCTGGTCGGGGCCGGCCACCGCCGGGTGCTGCTGGTCGCGCCGTTCGCCGGGGCGCTGCTGCTGGTCTGGGTGGACATCGTCTCGCGCACCCTGCTGGCGCCCGCCGAACTGCCGACCGGGGTGGTCACCGCGGCCCTCGGGGTGCCCTGCTTCCTGCTGCTGATGCGCCGGCGCGGCTACTCCTTCGGAGGTGGCCGGTGACCGCCGCCGTCGAGGGAGCCGCGCTGGACCTCGCCGTCGACCGGGTCTCGGTCGACCTGGCCGGCGTCCGACTGGTCCACGAGGTCACGCTGTCCGCCGCCGCCGGGCAGGTGGTCGGCCTGATCGGGCCGAACGGCAGCGGCAAGTCGACCCTGCTGCGCTGCGTCTACCGGGCGCTGCGGCCCGCCGCCGGCGCCGTCCGGCTGGACGGCGGGGACCTGCACGCGCTCGCCCCGCGCGAGGCCGCCCGGCGGGTCGCCGCGCTGCCGCAGGAGCACTCCGCCGAGTTCGACTTCACCGTCGCCGAGGTGGTCGGGATGGGCCGGCTGCCGCACCGCGGCGGTCTGGCCGGCCGGTCCGCCGGGGACGAGGAGCGGTGCGCGCGGGCGCTGCGCCGGGTCGGTGCCGCGCACCTGGCCGCCCGCGGCTTCCTGAGCCTGTCCGGCGGCGAGAAGCAGCGGGTGCTGATCGCCCGCGCGCTGGTCCAGGAGCCGAAGGTGCTGGTCCTCGACGAGCCCACCAACCACCTGGACATCGCGCACCAGCTGGAGGTGCTGGCGCTGGTCCGGGAGGCCGGCCCGACGGTGCTCACCGCGCTGCACGACCTCAACCTGGCGGCCGGCCACTGCGACCTGCTCTACGTGCTCGCGGCCGGGCGGATCGTCGCCTCCGGGCCGCCCGCCGAGGTGCTCGAACCCGCCCTGCTGGCCGAGGTGTTCGGCGTCCGCGCGACACCGGTCCGGCACCCGGTGACCGGCGCCGTCCAGCTGCTCTTCGACCGCCTGCCGTAGTCGACCCCCCGCCCGTCCCCCTTTTGATCCTCCGAGGAACCGCCATGCGCACCAAGGCCGTTGCCGCCGCCGCCCTGCTCACCCTCGCGCTCACCGGCTGCGGCGCCGAGATCGCCCCGCGCGGCGACGCCGCCACCTCCGCCCACTACCCGGTGACCGTCGACAACTGCGGCACCAAGGTCACCTTCGCGCAGAAGCCGGCCCGGACGGTGACCAACGACGTCGGCATCACCGAGCTGATGCTGGCGCTCGGCCTGGAGGACCGGATGGCCGGCTACGTGATGCCCGACGACAAGGGCGACGTCGGCAAGGTCGCCTGGAAGGACGGCTACCAGCGGACCAGCTGGCTCTCCAAGGACCCGATCACCAAGGAGGTCGTGCTGCAGGCCAAGGCCGACCTGGTCTTCGCCGGCTGGCACTACGGCTTCGGCGAGGCCGACGGCTTCACCCCGCAGGCGCTGGCCGAGCTGGGCATCGGCTCGTACGTGCTCTCCGAGTCCTGCCGCAGCGGCAAGGGCCAGGAGCGCGGGGTCATGTCCCCGCTGGACGCGCTCTACACCGACCTGGCCAACCTGGGCGAGATCTTCGACGTCCGGGACCGGGCCGACAAGCTGATCGCCGACTTCAAGGCGCAGATCGCCGCCGTGCCGGAGCCCGCGTACCGGCCGAGCGTCTTCCTCTACGACAGCGGCGAGGACAAGCCCTACACCTCGGGGCGGTTCGGCGCCCCGGAGGAGATCATCGCCAAGGCCGGCGGGAAGAACGTGATGGGCGACCTCGCCGACACCTGGACCACGGTCGGCTGGGAGAGCGTGGTGCAGCGCGACCCCGAGGTGATCGTGATCAACGACTACGCCACCCCGGACGCGGAGGCGAAGCGGAAGTTCCTGAAGTCCTTCCCGCCGCTGGCCGGCGTCGCGGCGGTCCGCAACGACCGGATCTTCGTCCTCGACTACGTCGACCTGGTCGAGAGCCCGCGCAACCCGGCCGCGATCACCGCCCTGGCGGCCTACCTGCGGACCGTCCCGGCCCGCTGAGCCGGCGGTCCGGACGGTCTGCGGGCCGTCCGGGCCTGGGCCGGAACACCCCAGCGCAGTAGGCTCGTAGCATGATCCGCACCGCCGTCGCCACCGACGTTCCCGTCATCCACACCATGATCCGCGAGCTCGCGGAGTACGAGAAGGCACCGCACGAGGCGGTCGCCACCGTGGAGCAGCTCCACGAGGCGCTGTTCGGTGACAACCCCGCGGTGTTCGGCCTGATCGCCGAGGACGACACCACCGGCGAGCCGGTCGGCTTCGCGATCTGGTTCCGCAACTTCTCCACCTGGCGCGGCACCCACGGGGTCTACCTGGAGGACCTCTACGTCCGCCCGGAGACCCGCGGCGGCGGCTACGGCAAGGCGCTGCTGGTCGAGCTGGCCCGGATCGCCGTCGACCGCGGCTACTCCCGGGTGGAGTGGTCGGTGCTGAACTGGAACACCCCGTCGATCGACTTCTACAAGGCGCTCGGCGCGGTGCCGATGGACGACTGGACCGTCTACCGCCTGACCGGCGAGGCGCTGGCCGCCGTCGGCGCCCGCTGAGAACCGGCGCCCGGACCGGGGCGCGGAGGGCGTGCGCGGGCGGCGCACAAGCGCGTCGTCAGACCACTGCCACCCTGCGTCGCGATGCCTTACCATGAGTGACTCCCGCACCGGGGCAGGAAAGCGGTAACGTCTCGGGCGGACGCGCGGGTCCGGCCACTCTTCGAGGGGTATGACCGGTACGTACCGCACCACCCCTCTGGACAGTTGGGGCGAAGCAGTTGAGCCAAGCAACAGACAGTGCCGCGGCCACCGGCCCGGAAGCACAGCGCGTCACCCAGGAGGTGAGGGTGTCCCAGATCGACGGCGAGCCCGGAGTGCAGGACTTCGTAGAGGTCCGGCTGCCCGCGGCCGGGGCCTACCTCTCGGTCCTGCGTACAGCGACGGCGGGCCTCGCGGCCCGGCTGGACTTCACGCTGGACGAGATCGAGGACCTGCGCATCGCGGTCGACGAGGCGTGCGCCATCCTCCTCCAGCAGGCCGTCCCCGGCTCGGTCCTCTCCTGTGAGTTCCGGCTGGTCGGCGACTCGCTGAAGGTGATCGTCTCGGCGCCCACCACCGACGGCCGGGCGCCCGAGCGGGACACCTTCGCGTGGACCGTGCTCTCCGCGCTGGCCGGCGAGGTCGACTCCTCGGTCGCCGAGGACAAGACCGTGTCGATCAGCCTGCACAAGAAGCGCGGCGGCGGCGCCGCCCACTGAGCAGACCCAGCAGCACCGATCAAGGGCCGTCCGCCCGGCGCACCGGGCCGGCGGACGGCTCCCGGTACCGCCCACCCGGCGGTACGACCATCGAGACGAACCGGGGCCGGCGGTCCCGGTGCTCCCGGAACGGAACGGGGGAATGGCCGTGAGTGATCTGGACCGTACCGGCCTCGCGACGGCGGGCCCTGCCGTACCGACCCAGGCGAGCGTCCCCGGCCTCGCCGCCAACGACGAAGCGCACCCGAAGGACGCCCACCGGATGAGCCAGCCGACCGAGCCGACGCCCGAGACGTCGCCCGATCCGTCGCCCACGCCCGTGCCGCCGGCCGCCGACCACCCGGAGGCGGACCTCCCGGAGGCGGGCGACGCCGCCGGGCCGCAGACGCGGGACGGGGCGGTCGAGGAGGCGGCCGAGGCGCTGCGCGCCGCGGTGCCCGCCCAGGCCCCGCACCGCAGCGGCGCGCCGGACCGCGAGGCGGCCCGGGCGCTGTTCGTCCGACTGTCCGCGCTGCCCGACGGCTCCCCGGAGCGCGTCGAGCTGCGCAATCAGCTGGTGCGGATGCACATCCCGCTGGTCGAGCACCTGGCCCGGCGGTTCCGCAACCGCGGCGAGCCGCTGGACGACCTGACCCAGGTCGCCACCATCGGGCTGATCAAGTCGGTGGACCGCTTCGACCACGAGCGCGGGGTCGAGTTCTCCACCTACGCGACGCCGACCATCGTCGGCGAGATCAAGCGGCACTTCCGCGACAAGGGCTGGGCGGTCCGGGTGCCGCGCCGGCTCCAGGAGCTGCGGCTGTCGCTGACCACGGCGACCAGCGAGCTCTCCCAGCGGCACGGCCGCTCCCCCACGGTGCACGAGCTCGCCGAGCACCTGGGGATCTCCGAGGAGGACGTCCTGGAGGGCCTGGAGTCCGCCAACGCGTACTCCACGCTGTCGCTGGACGTGCCGGACAGCGACGACGAGTCGCCGGCCGTCGCGGACACCCTGGGCGCCACCGACGAGGCCCTGGAGGGCGTCGAGTACCGCGAGTCGCTCAAGCCGCTGCTGGCCCAACTCCCGCCCCGTGAGCAGAAGATCCTGGTGCTCCGGTTCTTCCGGAACATGACGCAGTCGCAGATCGCCGCCGAGGTGGGCATCTCGCAGATGCACGTCTCCCGGCTGCTCGCCCGGACCCTGGCCCAGCTGCGGGAGAAGCTCCTGGTGGAGGAGTAGGACCGACGGCCGCTCAGCGGCCGGGAACGGACCGGCGGTCCTCGACGCTCAGCCCTCGCGCGGAGCGTAGAGGACCGCCGTCGCCTTGGGGCTGAGCAGCGCGCCGATGCCGACCAGGCCGAGCAGGCCGACGGCCACCCCGACGCCGGCCATCGTGCCGCCGCTCTGCCACATGTAGTACGCCACCGGCAGGCAGATCGAGTTGGTCAGCACGGCCGGGCTGCGGCCCCAGCGGCGGCCCTTGAGCAGCGCCCGGGCGGCCAGCAGCGGCAGCACGCCGAGCAGCACGATCACCAGACCGCCGAACTCGTTCAGGGCGAGCTGCTTGGACTGCCCGGACAGCGCGGCGACCATGTCCCAGACGCCGACGACGGCCAGCGCGGCGCCCTCCACGGCGGTGATGGCGGCGCCCAGGGTGAGGGCGGTCGGCCGGCCGGCGCCGGGCGCGGGTACGGGTGCGGAGGATTCTGCGGTCACTCCAGCAGGGTAGCCGCCGGTCGGTCCGTACCGCCCCGTAGGCTGAGCACATGCGCGCTCTCCTGGTCGTCAACCCGAAAGCGACCACCACCAGCGGCCGCACCAGGGACGTCCTGATCCACGCCCTGCGCAGCGACCTCAAGCTGGAGGTGGCGCAGACCGAGTACCGCGGCCACGCGCGCGACCTGGCCCGGGAGGCCGTGGAGGACGGCGCGGTCGACCTGGTGGTGGCGCTGGGCGGGGACGGCACGGTCAACGAGGTGGTCAACGGACTGCTCGCGCACGGCCCGGGTGAGAAGGTCCCCCGGCTGGCGGTGGTCCCGGGCGGCTCGACCAATGTGTTCGCCCGCGCGCTGGGCCTGCCGAACGACCCGGTGGAGGCGACCGGCGCGCTGCTGAACGCCCTGGAGAACCGGGGCGAGCGCCCGATCGGGCTGGGCAAGGCGATGACCGAGGGGCTGCCGGACCGCTGGTTCACCTTCACCGCCGGCCTGGGCTTCGACGCCGGCGTGGTCGGCCGGGTCGAGGAGCAGCGCCGGGCGGGGCGCAAGTCCACCCACGCGCTCTACGTGACCCAGGCGATCCGGCACTTCGTCACCCAGCGTGAGCAGCGCAGATCGGGCCCGGTCGCCTTGGAACTGCCGGGCCGCGCGCCGGTTCCGGGCCTCGCGCTGGCGATAGTCAGCAACACCTCTCCGTGGACCTTCCTGGGCAACCGCCCGGTCTACCCCTCGCCGCTCGCCTCCTTCGACGCGGACCTCGACGTCTTCGGCATCACCCGGATGACCGCGTTCGGTACGGCTCGAACGGTCCGTCAGATCCTGCGGTCGCACGGGCCTTCGAGCGATGGCGCCCCGTCCGCCGGCCCCTCCGGGAAGCACGTCGTCTCCTATCACGACGTCCGGCACTTCACCTTGGTTTCAGAGGAACCGGCCCCGTTCCAGGTCGATGGGGACCACCTTGGATCCAGGAGTCGCGTCAGTTTCACAGGCGTACGGCGGGCACTGCGTGTGATTGTGTGACTAGAAGGGGTGTTCCCCCTTCTTCTCGAACGCACAAGCCCCCTTCACTCCATAGAAGTACTGGCTGTGAGCTAGGCGACACCGAAGAATCCAAAATTCCTCGCCGAAGGGGGTTGTATCCGGGCCCGAGGTTTGCGAACCTCTACATGGCGATCGGGACACATCGCAGCGACGGCAACCTCAGAACCTGTTGGGTGCCGACCGCGGGGCGTCCCTCGAATCGCCGAATCCCTCCCCAGCACAGACCTCCCGGGCCCGATGGGCCTTTGGTCTCTTTTGCCGTTGCGGGATTCGTGAAAGCGTTCACATTCACAAACCACCGTCGATGTGCCGATCGGGCAACCCCCGCGGCAGGAGGAGTTGGACGACCATGGACTGGCGCCACCGCGCTGTCTGCCGCGAAGAGGACCCGGAGCTGTTCTTCCCGATCGGGAACACCGGTCCCGCTCTGCTGCAGATCGAGGAAGCCAAGGCCGTGTGCCGCCGCTGTCCGGTCATGGAGCAGTGCCTCCAGTGGGCCCTCGAGACCGGCCAGGACGCCGGCGTCTGGGGCGGTATGAGCGAGGACGAGCGTCGCGCGATGAAGCGCCGTGCCGCCCGCAACCGCGCCCGCACCGCCTGATCACGCGCCGTAGTACCCGCAGTAACCGCAGACCGATCAACACATGATCAAAGGCTTCCCTGCACCTCCTGGTGAAGCCTTCCGCACAAAGGACCTTGCTCGGCGAAGCCCGGCGAAGTCCGGCGACACTCACCCGCCCAGCCACTTGATACTGTTCACTTAGAGCAATATTGTGGAGCTGTGGCGCTCACCGTGTGCAACGCACCGGCGGGGTGTCGCACCACTCAGAGCCCCCGTTCCGGCCGACTCCCCCCGACGGCCGGAACGGGTTGAGAGGCCCTGTCGACCCACCCCCCCCGGTCGACAGGGCCTCGTTTCTGTTTCCGGCGGTGTGAAGGGGCACGCACCCGGCGCTCACGCCGACCGCACGCCCCCTCCGCACCACGACGCACCACGACGCACCTCAGCGCGACTCGACGCGGCTCGGCGCTCGACGCGCCTCAGCGCACCGGGATCTCCAGGACCACCTTGGTGCCGCCGTTCGGGCCGGCCACCATGTCGAAGGTGCCGCCCAGCTCACCGGTGGCCAGCGTCCGGACGATCTGCAGGCCGAGGTTGCCCGACTGCTGCGGGTCGAAGCCCTCCGGCATGCCCTTGCCGTCGTCCTGCACGGTGATCAGCAGGTACTCCTCCGGCCGGGCCCCGCCGTTCCAGCTGTCCGACCAGCCCATCCCGGTGGCCGGCGCCCGCCCGCGCAGCGCGCTGACCTCCAGGTTGCCGGAGGCGCTCGGACCGAACGCGTGCTCCAGGGCGTTCTGCAGCAGCTCGGTCAGCACCATCGCCAGCGGGGTGGCCACCTCGGCGGACAGGATGCCGAAGCTGCCGCTGCGCCGGGTCGCCACCCGGCCGTCCTGGGACAGCTCCATCACCATCGCCAGCACCCGGTCGGCGATCTCGTCGAAGGCCACCTGCTCGTCCAGCGCCTGGGAGAGCGTCTCGTGCACGATCGCGATCGAGCCGACCCGGCGGACCGCCTCGTCCAGCGCGGCGCGGCCGGCCTCCGACTCCATCCGGCGGGACTGCAGGCGCAGCAGCGCGGCGACGGTCTGCAGGTTGTTCTTCACCCGGTGGTGGATCTCCCGGATGGTGGCGTCCTTGGTCATCAGCTCGCGGTCGCGGCGGCGCAGCTCGGTGACGTCGCGGCAGAGCACCAGCGAACCGGTGAGCGTGCCCTTCGGCTTGAGCGGGATGGCCCGCACCGTCACCACCCCGCCCTGGGCCTCGACTTCGGTCTGCCGGGGCGCCCAGCCGCTGGCCAGTTTCACCAGCGCCTCGTGCACGGCGGCCCGGGAGGGCGGGACGAGCTCGGCGGTGGCGCGGCCGAGGTGGCTGCCGACCAGGTCGGTGGTGAGGCCGAGGCGGTGGTAGGCGGAGAGCGCGTTGGGGCTGGCGTAGGTGACGATGCCGTCCGCGTCGAGCCGGATCAGGCCGTCGCCGACCCGGGGCGCGGCGTCCATGTCGGTCTGCTCGACGCCGGGGTACGGGAAGGAGCCGGCGGCGATCATCTGGGCCAGGTCGGAGGCGCTCTGCAGGTAGGTGAGCTCCAGCCGGCTGGGCGTGCGGACGGTCAGCAGGTTGGTGTTGCGGGCGATCACGCCGAGCACCTTGCCCTCGCGCCGCACCGGGATGGACTCGACCCGGACCGGCACCTCCTCGCGCCACTCCGGGTCGCCCTCGCGCACGATCCGGCCCTCGTCGTAGGCGGCGTCCAGCAGCGGGCGGCGGCCGCGCGGGACGAGGTGGCCGACCATGTCGTCCTGGTAGGAGGTGGGGCCGGTGTTGGGCCGCATCTGGGCCACCGAGACGTACCGGATGCCGTCCCAGGTGGGGATCCACAGGACGAGGTCGGCGAAGGACAGGTCGGAGAGCAGCTGCCACTCCGAGACCAGCATGTGGAGCCACTCCACATCGGCACCGGTCAGGGTGGTGTGGCGGCGGACGAGTTCGTTCAGCGAGGGCACAGGGCGAGCGTAGCTCCAGGGGGGCGCGGCCGGGCCCCGCGCACCCCGGCCGGCGTGCGCCCCGCGCCCGCTCCCCAAGTTGTCCAGACCAATTTTCCGGCAGGCCTGGACAACCCAGATTGGTCTAGTCCACAATGAAAGGGCACCAAGGAGAGGCCCACCGCGCAACTGCCCTGACCGCGCGCGGCCCCTCCTCGGTCGGACGCCGCCGAGCGAGGACCCCGCACAGTTCTCGGTCGAAAACGGCGCCCGACGACAGCTCCGGGCCGCGGAGCCGCATGGGTTGAGGGTCCCGTGTCGGCGCCGTGGCCCGTAGTGCTTTCCGGACCCGGTCCGGATGCGCGCGAAACGCCGAGACCCCCGTCCACAGCCTGTGGACGGG
>NZ_JBFBDO010000108.1:0-27360 GCF_040683335.1 Kitasatospora sp. NPDC093806 | reverse complement strand
CGCGCCGCCCTGCACGCCGCCGACGTCGAGAAGGCCGCCGGCGCAGCCCTCGCCCAGGCCCGCACCGTCGCCGAGTCCGCCGCCGCCCGGCTGCGCGAGTCCGCCGCCGCCACCGGCCGCGCCGAACTCGCCGCCGCCCGCGCCACCGACGCCCGCAAGGCCGCCGCGCAGGCCCTCGCCACCGAGCAGCGCACCGCCGCCCTGCTCGCCACCGAACCCCGGCTCGCCGACCTGCTCTCCCTGACGCCCTACCAGGAGGGCGCCGAGGAGGACGCCGGCTTCCTCACCCCCGCCGTCCTCGACCGCAACGCCGAGTACCTGCGCGAACTCCTCGACGAGGCCATCGCCACCGCCGAACGCACCCTGTTCGACCTGCGCACCGCCGCCGCCGACGACTCCCGGATCCTCGCCGCGCTCGGCGACGGCGGCCTGCTGCCGCCCGGCCCGGACGTCCTCGCCACCGTCGAGTACCTCGCCGAGCACGGCATCCCCGCGCTGCCCGGCTGGCGCTACCTCGCCCAGTCCGTCGACCCGGCCGACCACGAGGCGATCCTCGCCGCCCGCCCCGAACTCGTCGACGGCGTGGTGGTCACCGACCCCAACTCCCTCGACCGGGCCCGCGAGGCGCTGAACTCCGCCGCCCTGCTGCCCCGCTCCACCGTCGCCGTCGGCGCCGCCGCCTCGCTGATCGCCCCGATCACCGACGTGCCGGCCTTCTTCCTCGTCCCGCCGAACCCGGCCATGCACGACGAGTCCGCCGCCGACGGCGAACGCCGCGAACTGCGCGCCCGCGCCACCGCCCGCGAGGAGCACATCCGCGAACTCGCCGCCCGCCTCGGCGGCGACCGCGCGCTCGCCGCCCGGCTCGCCTCCTGGCACGCCAGCTGCCCGCCCGGCACCCTCGCCGAACTCGCCGCCGCCGCCGAGGCCGCCCACGAGCACGCCGAACAGGCCGCCGCCGGGCTGGCCACCCTGCGCGCCGACCACGACGAGGCCGAGACCGACCACGCCGCCGCCGCCTCCGCCCACGAGGAGCACCGGGAGGCCGCCCAGCGCGCCCGCCGCCGCGCCGACGCCCTCTCCGGCCTCGCCTTCCGGCTGCGCGAACGCGCCAACTGGAGCCGCCGCCAGCGCGAACTCGCCGAGGACGCCGCCGAGTGCGACCGCCGCCAGGCCGTCTGCGCCGAACGCGCCCGCACCTGCGACGAGGACCGCCGGGCCGCCCAGCGCGCCGCCGACGACGCCCGCCGCACCGTCCGCGCGCTGCGCGCCGAGCGGGCCGAGATCCCCGCCGCCGAACAGGCCGAGGAGTCGGCCGAGGCCGCCCCCGCCGCGCTGCCCGAGCTCCGCGAGGCCTACCGCTCCGCCTCCCAGCTCTACGAGAAGGTCGGCGTCGGCGCCGACCTGCGCGCCGAACAGGCCCGCGCCGAAGGCGACGAGGCCGCCGCCGCGACCGAACTCGACCGCCTCACCAACAAGGTCCGGGTCCGCGCCGAGGAACTGCTCAACAGCCCCGACGGCGCCGACGGCCCGGCCCGCCAGGCCGCCGCCACCCGCGCCGAGGAACTCGTCGCCACCATCGAGAGCCGCTCCGCCGCCGCCAGCGAACAGCTCGGCCGACTGCGCGGCGAGGCCGAACGCTCCGCCCCCGCCGACGGCGAGGCGCACACCGAGCTGCCCGAGGAGCTCGTCCCCAGCGACCCCGAGCACGCCCAGACCCTGCTGCGCACCGCCACCAGCCGGCTCGCCGAACGCCGCGAGGCCGTCGACACCGCCCGCACCGCGTACGCCGACCTCCAGCGCACCCTCGACACCGCCCAGGCCGCCGCCGCCGACTTCGACGAACTCGCCGGCCAGCTCCGCGACGGCCTGCGCGAACAGCAGGACGACGCCGAGACGCTGGCCGAGCCCTACCTCGGCGCGCTCGCCGAGGCCCGCACCGCCGGCGCCGAGGCCCGGCGCGCGCTGCGCACCGCCGCCGGCGAGCTCTCCTCCGCCGAACTCGCCGTCCGGGACGCCTCCGACGCGCTGGTCCGGCACGCCAACGCGGCCCGCTACGAGGCCGTCCGCACCCCGGCCCGCCAGCAGATCCGCGAACTCCCGGCCGCCGCCCTGCCCGACCACGCCGCCAACTGGGCCGCCGCCTTCGCCCCCCGGCTGCGTGTGCTCACCGACGAGCTCGCCCAGCTGGAGCGCAACCGCGGCTCGATCGTCGACCGGCTGCGCGGCCTGGTCGAGTCCTCGCTGGCCACCCTGCGCGCCGCCCAGCGGCTCTCCCGCCTCCCCGAGGGGCTGGGGGAGTGGTCGGGCCAGGAGTTCCTCCGGATCCGCTTCGAGGACCCGGACCACGCCACCCTGGTCGAGCGTCTCGGCGAGGTCATCGACGAGGCCACCCGCGCCGCCGTCCGCAAGAACAGCGACCTGCGCCGCGACGGCATGTCCCTGCTGCTGCGCGGCGTCGCCGCCGCGATCGGCCCCAAGGGCGTCGCCGTCGAGATCCTCAAGCCCGACGCGGTGCTGCGCGCCGAGCGGGTGAGCGTCGGCCAGATGTCCGACGTCTTCTCCGGCGGCCAGCTGCTCACCGCCGCCATCGCGCTCTACTGCACGATGGCCGCGCTGCGCGCCAACGACCGCGGCCAGTCCCAGCTGCGGCACGCGGGCACGCTGTTCCTCGACAACCCGATCGGCCGCGCCAACGCCACCTACCTGCTGGAGCTCCAGCGCGCGGTGGCCGACGCGCTCGGCGTCCAGCTGATCTACACCACCGGGCTGTTCGACACCACCGCGCTCGCCGAGTTCCCGCTGGTCATCCGGCTGCGCAACGACGCCGACCTGCGGGCCGGGCTCAAGTACATCTCGGTGGAGGAGCACCTGCGCCCCGGCCTGCCCGCCCCGCAGGACCCGGACGGCCCGGCGATCCACGGCGAGATCACCGCCACCCGGATGTTCAAGCGTCCCACGGAGGTTCCCGCCACGTCGTGACCGAACTACCGTGGGGCCCATGCCGATGCTGACGATCGCTCACCTCAGTGACACCCACCTGGGCCAGGACCACCACGGGGACGGCGGCGAGCGCGCCCGCCGGCGGGCCGAGCGGGTGATGGCGTACCTCGACGCCCTGCCCGGCCCGCTGGACGCCGTCCTGGTCACCGGCGACCTCGCGGACCACGGCGACGCCGCCGAGTACCACGAGGTCGCCAAGGCGCTGACCTCCCGGCACCCGGTGCTGATCTGCCCGGGCAACCACGACGTGCGCGGGCCCTACCGGGAGGTGCTGCTCGGCGAGGAGCCCACCGGCGGCCCGGTCAACCGGCTGCACGCGCTGCCCGGCGCCGACGTGCTGATGCTCGACTCCTCGATCCCCGGCCAGGACGACGGCCTGCTCGACGAGGAGACCCTCGGCTGGCTGGACCGCACCCTCGCCGAGGGCGGGCCGGACCGCCCCGCGCTGGTCGCCTTCCACCACCCGCCGGTGGAACTGCACCTGCCGTACGTCGACCCGATCCGGCAGTTCGGCGAGGCGGGGCTGGCGCGGGTGCTGCGCCGCCACCCCCGGGTGGCCGCGCTGCTCTGCGGCCACGCGCACACGGCCGCGGCGACCACCTTCGCCGGGCTGCCGCTGCTGGTGGCGCCCAGCCTGGTCTCCACCGTCTCGCTGCCCTTCGAGGGCGGGTCCGGGATCTCCTTCGACCAGCCGCCGATGCTGGCCTTCCACGTCCTGGACGGGGACCGTCGGCTGACCAGCCACTACCGGGTGGTAAGCCCCGCCTGACGCGGCGCGGGGCCACCCGGGTAGGGCGGCCCGGCCGGCGGCGGATACCCCGGGGGTTGGTACCCCGGGGGCGGCTGCTGGCCCTGCGGCGGCGGGCCCGGGTACGGCGGGCGGGGCTGCCCGGGATGCGGCTGTGTGGAATACGGCTGCGCGGCGTGCGGCGGGGCGGGGTACGGCTGGGGCGGGCGGGGCGCGGCCGGTGCCCGGCTGCCGGCCATCGGGTGCGCGGAGTTCGGCCCGCGCATCCGCTGCGCGGCGACCTGGCGGGAGATCAGGATCTCCAGCAGGCACCACATCGTGCCGAACACCCCGAGCCCCATCGCCATCAGAGCCGGCGTCATCAACCAGCTGTCCGCGTACGAGGACAGCGTCGCGACCACCAGGCCGACCAGGGTGAACGACAGGCAGAGCACCGCGCGGACGACGGCCGTCCGTACCTCGTCGGGGAGACGGCGGCGACGGCGTGCGGATGGCATCGGGCGACCCCCAGGCGCGGGCAGGGCGGCGGAACGGGCAGGGCGGGCGCCGGAAACGCGCCCCCGCGCTCCACTCTGCCCCGTCGTACCCGGACTATGCGCGCGAAATCCCCCGAACCGCCACCAAAGCGTGTGATCCGACCCAGAGCGTACCGAACACCCGGCGGTCTCAGCCGAGTTGCCGGTCCAACTCCTCCAGCGCGCCCTCGACGATCGTCCGCATGGCCTGCTCGGCCCGCCCGGCGTCCCCCGCGCAGACCGCCTCGGCGACCTCGCGGTGCAGCCGGATCGCGTACGGCTCCGGCTGATGGGGCATCAGATGGTACTCGGTCCGGCCGGTCAGCACCGCCCCGACGGTGTCCCCGAGGTGCGCGAACATCTCGTTCCGGGAGGCCTGCAGCAGGGTGGCGTGGAAGTCGATGTCGTGCTGGAGGAAGGAGGCCAGGTCGGCGGCGCGCGCGGTCATCGTCAACTCGACCGCCAGCGCGCTCAGTCGGCGCCGCTCGTCGTCGGTGGCGTGCCGCGCGGCGAGCGCGGCGGCGGCCGGCTCCACGGCCAGCCGCAGCGAGCCCAGTGAGCGCAGCTGCGCGGACCGGTCGGCGCCGGCGAGGCGCCAGCGGATCACCAGCGGGTCGAAGACGTCCCAGTCCGCCTTGGGCTGGACGGTGATGCCGACCCGGCGGCGGGAGGCCACCATCCGCATCCCCTCCAGGATCCGGACCGCCTCGCGCACCACGGTCCGGGAGACGCCGAACCGCTCCTCCAGCTCCTCGGCCCGCAGCACCGCGCCCTCCGGGATCTCCCCGGACACGATGGCCGGCCCCAGTTCCGCGAGCAGTCGGCCGGGCAGCCCCTGGATCTCCATCCCGCCAGCCTAGACGCCCACCCCACCCCTCACCCCCGCACCCCTGCCCTGCCGCCCCGCAGTGCCTCGTCTGCACTGCCGTGCGCCTCCGCTCTGCCGCGCGCAGCGCTCCGACCTTCCTTGCCCTGGCCGCCCCTCCCGCCTGTCCCTCCGCCCCCACCGCTCTGCCGCGCGCAGCGCTCCTGCCCACCCCGCCCGGCCACCCACCCCCTCAAAAGTATGACGATTTGGTTTCCCCCACTTGAATACGTCATATCTTTGAGGCGATAGTGGCGGCCAGGCAACGAAGGAGCACCACCCATGGCTCTCAGCGTCGAGAACCACGACACCCCCCGCACGCCCCCCACCATCGTCGTGATGGGCGTCTCCGGTGTCGGCAAGACCACCCTGGCCCGGCTGCTGGCCGACCGCCTCGACCTTCCCTTCGCCGAGGCGGACGAGTTCCACCCGGCGGCCAACATCGCCAAGATGTCGGCCGGCACCCCGCTGGACGACCAGGACCGCGCCCCCTGGCTGCGCGCCGTCGGCGCCTGGCTCAAGGAGCGCGCCGAGGCCGGCACCGGCGGCGTGGTCACCTGCTCGGCGCTGAAGCACGGCTACCGCGACATCCTGCGCGCGGCCTGCCCGGACGCCTGGTTCCTGCACCTCAGCGGTGGTCACGAGCTGGTCGAGGACCGCCTCGCCCACCGCACCGGCCACTTCATGCCGCCGTCCCTGCTCGGCTCGCAGTACGCCGCCCTGGAACCCCTCGGCCCGGACGAGCGCGGCGCCGTCCTGGACGTCGGGCCGACCCCCGAAGAACTCGTCGAGAAGGCCGTCGCCCTGCTGCGGCCCGTCAATGGAGACCTCGCGTGATCCCGTCCCCCACCACCCTCACCGTGCTCGCGGCCGCCCCACCGGCCCTCCCGCACACCGACAGCGACACCCAGCTGCTGGTCGCCGTGCTGCTCAGCATCGGCGCCATCGTGCTGCTGATCACCAAGCTGAAGCTGCACCCGTTCCTGGCCCTGACCCTCGGCTCGGGCCTGCTGGCCGCCGTCGCGGGCGCGCCGTTCGACAAGCTGCTCAGCAGCTTCTCCACCGGCTTCGGCTCGACCGTGGCGGGCGTCGGCCTGCTGATCGGCCTGGGCGCGATGCTCGGCAAGCTGCTCGCCGACTCCGGCGGGGCGAACATCATCGCGGACACCGTGCTGTCCCGGTCCGGCCCGAAGGCGCTGCCCTGGGCGATGGCGCTGATCGCGGCCGTGCTGGGGCTGCCGCTGTTCTTCGAGGTCGGGGTCGTCCTGCTGATCCCGATCGTGCTGCTGGTGGCGCGCCGCGGCAACGTCCCGCTGATGCGGATCGGCATCCCGGCGCTGGCCGGCCTGTCCGTCCTGCACGGCCTGGTGCCGCCGCACCCGGGCCCGCTGGTCGCGGTCGACGCGCTGAAGGCGGACCTGGGCGTCACGCTGGCCCTCGGGCTGCTGATCGCCGTCCCGACGCTGGTCATCGCCGGTCCGCTGTTCGCCCGCTTCGCCGAGCGCTGGGTGGGCCCGTTGGCGATCCCGGACGCCACTGCCCAGGAGGCCACCACCCCGGCGGGAACCGCCGCCAAGCCGGACCGCACCCCGTCGTTCGGCGCGGTGCTGGCGACCATCCTGCTGCCGGTGGTGCTGATGCTCGGCAAGGCGCTGGCGGACGTCGTGATCGACGACCCGAAGGCGCTGCCGCAGCGGGTGTTCGACTTCATCGGCTCCCCGCTGATCGCGCTGCTCGCCGCGACCCTGCTCGGCATGGTGACCCTCGGGAAGGCGGCCGGCTTCGACAAGGCCCGGATCTCGGACACGGTCGGCAAGTCGCTCGGCCCGATCGCCGGCATCGTGTTCATCGTGGGCGCGGGCGGCGGCTTCAAGCAGACCCTGATCGACGTCGGCGTCGGCAGCGCGGTGAGCGAGTGGTCGAGCAAGTGGCACATCTCGGCGCTGCTGCTCGGCTGGCTGATCGCGGTGCTGATCCGGCTGGCGACCGGTTCGGCGACGGTGGCCACGATCACCGCGGCCGGCATCGTCGCCCCGCTGGCCGCCGACATGTCGTCCACCCACGCGGCCCTGCTGGTGCTCGCGATCGGCGCCGGTTCGCTGTTCTTCTCGCACGTCAACGACGCCGGCTTCTGGCTGGTGAAGGAGTACTTCGGGATGAGCGTCGGCCAGACGCTGAAGTCCTGGTCGGTGATGGAGACGGTGATCTCGGTGGTCGCGATCGTCCTGATCATGCCGCTCAGCCTGGTCATCTAGACCCATCCGGACCCATCCGGACCCATCCGGACCGTCCCCGAGACCGCCGAGAGGGCGGCACCCGTCACCTGACGGGTGCCGCCCTCCCGGCGTTTGCTGCTCCTCGGCCCACGATCCCGTCAGCCCAGGATGCCGCCGAGCACCGCCGAGGCCGACTCCAGCAGCTGTTCGGCGCCCGGGCCGCCCGCCGCGGTCCGGGCCAGCAGGCCCTCGCGGGCGGCCAGCAGCACCTCGGCGACCTGCACCGGATCGGCGCCCGAGGGGACCAGCCCGGGCAGTGCCCGTGCCAGCAGTCCGGCGAGTTCCCGGGTGACCGCCCGGTCGTGCTCGGCGACCCGGTCGGCGAGGCCCGGCGTGCGGGCGGCGAGCAGTCGGAACTCCAGGAAGAGCAGGATCCAGCCGGTCTCCGCGGGGTCCACCCGCAGCAGTGCCCCGGCCAGCAGCCGGGCCCGCTCGGCCGGCGTGAGCTCCTCGCACCGCGCCGCCAGCCGTTCGAGCTCGACCAGCCGCTCGGCGGCCCGCTCGTCGAACAGGGCCAGCAGCAGGTCCTCCTTGCTCGCGAAGTTGGAGTAGAAGGCGCCGCGGGTGTAGCCGGCCGCCGCGCAGACGTCCTCGATGCTGGTCCGCCCGTACCCCTCGGACAGGAAGAGCCCGCTCGCGGCGGTGAGGATCCGGGCGCGGGTGTGGATCCGGCGGCGGGGCGGCCGGGGGTCCTGGGGGTCGACCGTGGATGACTTCACAACGGAACGATACATGGTGTATTCAATACAGGTCGTATTCAATACGCCGTACTGAAACGGGGCGGGCGGGGGAGGACCCTTCATGAGCCGGCTGCTGATCACCGACGCCCACCTGCTCCACCCCGAGACCGGCACCCGCACCGAGGCCGGCTGGATCGAGGTCGCCGACGGCCGGATCGCCGCCACCGGCACCGGCCGGCCGCCCGCGCCCGGCGAGGCCGTCCGGGTGCTCCCGGTGAACGGCGCCACCGTGCTGCCCGGCCTGGTCGACGCGCACGTCCACCTGCTGGTCACCTCGCTCGACCTGGTCGACGCGGCCTCCTGGACGCCGGGCTACGCGACCGTGCGGGCCCTCGCCGAGGCCGGGCGGATGCTGCGCCGCGGCTTCACCACCGTCCGGGACGTCGGCGGCGCCGACCACGGCATGGCCCGTGCGCTCGCCGAGGGCCTGGCACTCGGCCCCCGGCTGATCCACGGCGGCAAGGCGCTCTCCCAGACCGGTGGGCACGGCGACCTGCGCCCGCTCGGCGAGGAGGCCCTGCCCTGCTGCGAGTCCCGCCCGAACTTCGCCCGGATCGCCGACGGCGTCGACGCCGTCCGCGCCGCCGCCCGGGACGAGTTCCGCAAGGGCGCGGCCCACCTCAAGGTGCTGGTGTCCGGCGGCGTCGCCTCCCCGCACGACGAGATCGCGGCCGTCCAGTACAGCGAGGAGGAGCTTCGCGCCGCGGTCGAGGAGGCCGGGAACCACAACCGCTACGTCACCGTGCACGCCTACCACCCGCGCGCCGTCGAGCGCGCGCTGCGGGCCGGCGTGCGCTGCGTGGAGCACGGCAACCTGCTCGACGACGCCACGCTGCGACTGCTGGTGGAGAAGGACGCCTTCCTGGTGCCGACCCTGGTCGCCTACGAGCAGACGGCGAAGCTCGGCGCCCGTTCCGGCCTGCCCGAGTCCTCGCGGCGCAAGCTCACCGAGGTCCGGGACGCCGGGCTGGCCACACTGGAGCGCGCCCACCGCGCGGGCGTCAACCTGGTGTTCGGCAGCGACCTGCTCGGCCCGCTGCACCCGGCGCAGCCGACCGAGTTCCTGCTGCGGGCCGAGGTGCAGCCGGCCGCCGACGTGATCCGCTCGGCGACCACGACGGCGGCCCGGCTGCTCGGCCTGGAGGGGGAGATCGGCACCCTCGCGGCGGGCGCGCACGCCGACCTCCTGGTGGTGGACGGCGATCCGCTGGCGGACCTCGGAGTGCTGGCGGACCCGGAGCGCCGCCTGCGGCACGTGGTCAAGGCGGGCGCCGTGGTCTGAGCCGCCCGAAAACCGCCGGGAAAACGCCGGACGGGCGGGCGCTCCGCGTGGGAGCACCCGCCCGTCCGGCGTTCACGGCACGAGCGGCGTCACGGCCGGGTCGGCGGGAGGGGCCCGCCGGGGGTGGCCGGCGCCCAGGTGGGCGGGGCGGCGGCCACCTTGGGATCGGGCTCGCGCAGCTGGACCCGCCAGCCGTCCGAGCCGGCGTTCCCGTCGAGGCGCAGGTTGAGCTGCTTCACCTGCCCGGTGCGCTCGAAGTAGAGCACGACGGTCTGCCGTACCGAGCCCTCGTCGTGGAACTCCGCGGCCACCGGCCCGGTCGCCCCCTGCTGGAAGCTGCGCACCCAGTTGGCGGCGGTGGCCTTCGCCTCCGCGGCGGACCCGTCGGAGGTGGCCAGGTCGGCCAGCTCGCCCGACGAGCCGTCGGCCAGCCGCCACACCACCTCCTGGGTCAGCCGCAGACTGCCGACCGAGGGGTAGCCGACCACGCGCAGCGGCTCGTGCCGCGCGTAGTCGTCGGCGTACCGCAGCTCGTCCCGCCCCGTCGAGAGCTGCCAGGTGGCGACCCCCACCGCGGCGACGGCGGCCGCCACCGCGGTGGCAGCGGCCGCCCGGTGCCTTCGGCGCATCAGGAACTGCCGAGCGGCCGGACGATCCAGAACCGCTCGATCGGCTTCCCCTTGCGGCGCTGGCGGGCCAGCGCGTCGTACAGCGTGGTCTGGTCGACCAGACCGTGCTGGCGCAGCTCCATCTTCCGGCCGTAGCTGACGACGACCGCGGCGTGGTCGATCCGGTTCTCGCCGACCCACTTGAAGAACACCAGGTCGCCGGGCTTGGCGGAGTGCACGCTCATGATCGACTGGGTGTAGCGGTAGCCGGTCAGGTGGTTGTAGAGGTTCTGCGCGGCCGACCAGGTGTAGCTCTTGAACGGCATCCAGAACAGGTACCCCTTGTCCCACCAGGCGTAGTTCTGGGTGCGGTTGCCCTGGCGGAAGCTCATCCCGCCACCGTAGTACAGCGCCTTGGAGACGAAGTTGGTGCAGTCCTGGTCGTACTCGCGGTGGACGGTGATGTTCCGCCGCGCCCAGTCCGCCGTGCCGTTGCCGTAGACGCCCGCGTAGCTCGCGGTGGTCACGCCGGCCGGCGCGGTCGGCTCGGGCAGCGGGAAGCCGTCCGTACCGAGCGGGACGTCGCCGGTGGTGGGGGCCGGGGTCTGGTCGCTGCTCGCCACCTCGACCTGGGCGGTCGCGGCGGCGGTGCTGGAGAGCTTCTGCTCGGCGGAGTTGTCGTCGGCCTCCGAGGTGAGCTTCACGGCGCCGCCGTCGACGGTGAACTCGAAGCGGCGGTTGCCCGCGCTCTCGGTCGGGGTGTCCACGCCGGCCTCGCGGATCTGGGTGGTCTCCTTGACGGTGGCCCGGACCACGACCTTGGCGGGGTTCTGCTGGTCGACGACGACGTTGGTCAGCGTGGACCCGGCCGCGACGTAGGTCTGGCCCTGGCCGGCGAGGCCCTCGCGGCTGCCGACGACGGCGTCCTCCTGGGTGGCCAGCAGGTCGACGAAGACCGTGCCGTGCGGGGCCTCGGCGGCGGCGTCGGGAACGGTCGCCGCCGTGGTGGTGCGCACCTTGTTGCGAGCGTCCAGGTACTCCTGCACGAAGCTGCGGTACAGGTCGCTGCCGCCGGCGGCGGGCTTGCCCTGGGTGTACCCGGAGACCGCCGCGGGGCCGGCGCCGAACGAGTTGTTCGTGGTCACCACGAGCCGGTAGCCGCGGCTGTTGTCGAGCCCGGCCGCCACCGCGCGGTTGTCGGGGGTGGTGAACTGCTGGACGACGGCGCCGGTGTCCTGGGCCTCGACCTTGACGGTGTAGTAGAGGTCCTCGCTGGCACCGTGGTCCAGCGGGGTGTTCCAGGTGCCCACCAGGCCCGCGTCACCGTTGGCGACGGTGAGCTGCTGGGGAGCGGCGGGCGCGGTCGGCGCGAGGTACTCGACCTTCAGCCGCGGCCGCTTCGCCGGGTCCGCGGCGGTGGCCGACCAGTAGGAGGCCGGGGCCGAGCCGGCGGCCGGGCGCAGGGCGAGGCCGAAGAGCTGGCCCCGGTCGGTCCAGGACTGGACCATCGGCGTCAGGTCGAGGTCGGCCGGGGTGGTCGCCGAGGCGTAGCTCTCGGTCCCCGCCGCGGTGACCAGCTGGGCGCCGGTCTGGCCGGGCGCCCACTCGCCGCTCAGCTGGAAGGCGTCGGCCGTGGTGGCCGGGCAGTCGGCGGCGCAGTCGGAGCGGGTGAGCTCCAGCTTGGCCGAGGTGACCCGGGCGCCCTTGGGGAGCGCGGTCAGGTCGGGCTTGAGCCAGCCGGCCCAGGTGGTGCCGTCGATCGTGCCGACCCGCAGGACGGCCGGGTCGGCGGCCGGGCAGGCGCCGGTGTCGCAGCCGGTGCCGCCGGTGGCGACCGAGGCCGAGGCGACGGCCGCGCCGTCCACGGTCAGGGCGACCGGGGCGGGCATCACCGGGGGAGTCTGGACGCGCACGGCCAGGGTCTGGTCGGGCGACCAGGCCGAGCAGCCCACCGCGGTGCAGGCCCGGGCGGCCCAGCGGTAGTCGGCGCCGTCGGTCAGCGCACCGTCCGGGACCTGGACGGTGGCGCGGTTGCCGCTCTCGGTGGAGGCCGGCGGCAGGACGGTCGGCAGCGGCTGCCCGTTCCGGTCCTTGAGCGTGAACTCGGTCCGCACCCGGCTCTGGTTGGGGCTGGTGGCCAGCGCGGAGAGCAGCGGGGTCAGGGTCTCCTGGGCACCGCTCTGCAGGGCGGTCGGCACGTCCGGCAGCGGGCTGACGCTGAAGGTGGCCCAGGCGGACCAGCTCAGGTTGTAGTGCAGCCCGTCGTACGGCGAGGTGCGGAACCGGTAGGTGTGCCCGTACTCGAGCAGGCCCGGCGGGACGGTGACCTCGGCGGGGGTGCCGCTGGCCACGTAGCCGGAGACGTTGACGTTGCCGACCTGCGCGCCGGAGATGGCGTCGACCAGCTGGAAGGTGCCGGTGACCTTGTCGCCGTCGGGGTCGACGAAGGTGTCCCGGAGCACCGGCGTGGTGGTGTCGACCCGCCAGGTGCCGGTGCCGTCCTGCAGGAACGGCGGGCCGGCCTGCTGGTTGGTGCCGGTGCGCGGACGGTAGTTGTAGGTGACCGACAGCTTGGGCACGTTGCTCGCGGCGTTGGCGGAGTTGACCTCCTTCCAGTACTTGGTGGAGACCTCGTCGGGCGCGCGCAGGCCCATCCCGGAGGTGCTGCTCTTGGCCGAGGCCCAGCCCTGCACCAGACCGGTCACGTCGGCGTTGATCCAGCCGTCGCCGCCGCAGGCGTCGCGGCCCTTGGTCTCGGTGGAGGTGGCCTTCTTGGTCTTCCAGGCCGGCTGGGCGGTCCACCGCGAGGCCGTCGAGGCCAGGCCGGTGTCCCAGACCTCCCAGGTGTACGGCTGGCAGTCGCTGTTGCCGGAGTGGAAGTTGTACAGCGACAGGGTGGCCTTGGAGACCAGCGCGTCGGCGATCGGGGCGGTGTTCCAGTTGATGAACGACCGGGCCTCGCGCGAGCTGCCGTCGGCGTTCTTGGTGCCGGAGTTGCCCCAGTAGATCTCGGTGTCGGCCGACCAGTCGACCGTCTCGCCCTTCTGCACCCGGGTGTCGAAGGCGTTGCCGAGTCCGGCGGTGGCCGGGTCGACGGTCACCGGGTAGACGGTGGCCGGGTCGGTCAGGAAGGCGGTGTCCGGGGTGAAGACCAGGTCGACGGTGTCGCCGCGCTGGACGACCTTCAGGCCGACCGCGGCCCGCCGCGGGTGCTCGCCGGAGCCGGGCTCGGTGGTGGCGTCCCACATCACCGGGGCGGGCAGCACGGCGCGCTTGTGGCCGTTCTTCCGGTCGGTGAACAGCACGCTGCCGTCGGGCTGCGCCTCGGCCTTGATGCCCTTGGCGCGCAGCGGCATGGTGTACGAGTAGCTGCCGGCGGCCGGGCGCTGCTTGAGCGTCACGAACTGCTCGAAGCCGGTCCGGGTGGCCTCGACGACCAGGTCGCCGGCGCCGTCGCCGATGGCGTCCCGGTAGGTGGCCCGGGTGCCGTTCAGCTCGGGCTTGGGCAGGCCGCCGCGCCACTCCAGGGCGAGCTCGTCCTCGCCGGAGCCGAGCGAGACCAGGGTGCGGGCCGCCTCCGCGCCGGCCTGCACCCCCGGGGCCTGCGAGAGGGCCTGCGACTCCTGGAGGGAGCGGGGGCGCTTGCCGCCCGCGCCGGCCAGCTTCAGGCCGTTGGGGTGGGCGGCGGGGGCCACCGAGCCGTCGGCGCCGGCCTTGAGGGTGAGGTCGACGTCGGCCCACTTGCCGTCGCGCAGGAAGCGCACCGGTCCGGCCGCGAGTTCGGTGGTGAGGGTGCCGTCCGGGTTGACCCAGGTGGTGGAGGTCTCGCTGCGCTCGGCGACCGCCTCGACCCGCTTGCCGGTCTTGCGGGCGGCCACCCGGGCGGTGGCGATGCTGCCGGTGGGCTCCAGGGCGGCGGCTGCGGGGGCCTTGCCGGGGGAGGGCTTGGGGGGATGGGGCTTGGCCGCGAAGGCGACCTGTGACCCGGTCGCCAGCGACAGCGCCAGCGTGAGGGCCAGCGGACCGCTCAGGGTCCGTCTTGAGACGTGCATTGGTGCTCCTTGACCCACTGTTGAACCACAGTGATGGGCGGAGCATAGGGAAGATCACATGACCAGATGATCTTGGCAAATCGGGCATAAGCGGCCAAGATCCAAGTTTTTCCTGAGAATTTGATCAGATCGTGACGGACGGTATGCGCACGATCCCGGAGGGCACGTCGGCGCAGGTCAGCGGGTATGTCGAGGACGTGGGCGGGCATGCCGACGGGCGGGCACCCCCAGCCCTGGGGTGCCCGCCCGTCGAGTCCGGTGCTGCTCCGGTACTACTCCGGTGCTACTTGGTGCCGCGCTTCGCGAGGAAGGCCTCGACCTCGGCGCGGATCTCCGGGGTGTCCAGACCGCGGACCGTCATCGTGGTGCGGCGGCGCAGCACGTCGTCCGTGGTGTACGCCCACTCGCTGTCGGCCGCGTAGGCGACCTGCGCCCAGACGTCCGGGCCGTCCTCGTGGATCGGCCGGCCGAGCTCCGGGTTCTCGTCGATCATCCGGGCGATCTCGAAGGACAGCGTGCCGTAGTGGCTGGCCAGGTGCTTGGCGACCAGCGGCTCCATCCGGGAGCCCGGCTCACGGTCGATCAGCAGGCGGTGCGCGACGGCGTTCGGCGCGCCGACGCCCGGCAGCGGGACGGTCGGGGCGATCGGGGACATGTCCTCGCCGAGCGAGGTGCCGGGCACGTGGGCCAGCTTCTCCAGCACGGTGCGGCCGATGTGCCGGTAGGTGGTCCACTTGCCGCCGGCGACCGACAGCATGCCGCCCTTGCCCTCGGTGACGACCGTCTCGCGCTTGGCGGCGGCGGTGTCGCCCGGGCCGCCGGGCAGCACCCGCAGGCCGGCGAAGGTGTAGGTGATCAGGTCGCGGTCGAGGTGCTCGTCGCGGATGGCGTGCGCGGCCTCGCCCATGATCTGGTCGACGTCCGCCTCGGTGGCCCGGACGTCCTTCGGGTCGCCGGTGAACTCCTCGTCGGTGGTGCCGAGGAGGACGTGGTCCTCCCACGGGATGGCGAAGGAGACGCGGTACTTGTCGATCGGGATGGTCAGCGCGGCGCGCCACGGCGAGCGGCGCTTGACCACGACGTGCGCGCCCTTGGAGAGGCGGATCGACGGCGCGGCGCCGGCGTCCTCCATCCGGCGCAGGTGGTCCACCCACGGGCCGGTCGCGTTCAGCACCAGGCGGGCGTCGACGCCGAACTCGGTGCCGTCCATCCGGTCCCGCAGCTCGGCACCGGTGACCCGGCCGCCGGTGAAGCGCAGGCCGGTGACCTCGGCGTGGTTGAGCACGACCGCGCCGGCGTCGACCGCGGCGCGCACGGTCATCACCGCGACGCGCGAGTCGTTCATCTGGTGGTCGCCGTAGACGGCCACCGAGCGCAGGCCCTCGGTGCGCAGCGCGGGCACCTGCTGGGCGGCGTGCGCGGCGGTGGAGACCCGGCCCATGCCGTCGCGGAACGCGGAGAGCGCGGAGTAGAGGAAGACGCCGGCGCCGAGCTTGGGGGCGCTGTGCGGGCCGCCCTTGTAGACCGGCACGAAGAAGGTCAGCGGGTTGACCAGGTGCGGGGCGACGTCGGTGGCGAGCGCGCGGCGCTCCTTGTGGTTCTCGGCGACCAGCTTGACCGCGCCGGTCTGCAGGTAGCGCAGACCGCCGTGGACCAGCTTGGAGGAGGCGCTGGAGGTGGCGCCGGCGAAGTCGCCGGCGTCGACCATGGCGACCTTCAGACCGGCCTGGGAGGCCGTCCAGGCGACGGCGGTGCCGAGGATGCCGCCCCCGATCACCAGCAGGTCGTAGGTGGCCTTGCCGAGCAGCTCGCGGGTCTCGGCGCGGGAGGCGGTGCGGCCGGCGGTGCGCTCGGCGCCCAGGGTCGGGATGGTTGCCATGGTGTGTGTACGGCGCGCGGGTCGGGCGGCGCCGTTACTCCTCTCGGTGTACTGACGGCCCCTGTGGCGAGGCCGGGTCGGCCCGGTGCGGCGGGCCGGTGAAACGGGAGCGGGCCGGCCGGGGCTGGTGCCCCGACCGGCTTCGCGATCAGCTGTTCTCGTCCTCCTCCACCCAGCCCATGGTGCGCTCGACGGCCTTGAGCCACTTCTTGTACTCGCGCTCCCGGGTGGCCTCGTCCATGCGCGGGGTCCACTCGGCGGCGCGGTGCCAGTTGGCCCGCAGGGTGTCGAGGTCGTTCCAGAAGCCGACCGCCAGACCGGCGGCGTAGGCGGCGCCGAGGGCGGTGGTCTCGGCCACGTACGGCCGCTCGACCGGGGCGTCCAGGACGTCGGCGATGTTCTGCATGAGCAGGTTGTTGCTGGTCATGCCGCCGTCGACCTTGAGGGCGGTGAGCTCGACCCCGGAGTCCTTCTGCATGGCGTCGACGACCTCGCGGGTCTGCCAGGCGGTGGCCTCCAGGACGGCCCGGGCCAGGTGGCCCTTGGTGACGTACCGGGTCAGACCGGCGATCACACCGCGGGCGTCGGAGCGCCAGTACGGGGCGAACAGGCCGGAGAAGGCCGGGACGAAGTAGGCGCCGCCGTTGTCCTCGACCGTGTTGGCGAGGGTCTCGATCTCGGCGGCGGTGGAGATGATGCCGAGCTGGTCGCGCAGCCACTGGACGAGCGAGCCGGTGACGGCGATCGACCCCTCCAGGGCGTAGACCGGCTTCTGGTCGCCGATCCGGTAGCCGACCGTGGTCAGCAGGCCGTGGTACGAGTTGACGATCTTCTCGCCGGTGTTGAGCAGCAGGAAGGTGCCGGTCCCGTAGGTGGACTTGGCCTCGCCCTCGTCGAAGCAGGTCTGGCCGAACAGCGCGGCCTGCTGGTCGCCGAGCGCGGCCGCGACCGGCACGCCGGCCAGGTCGCCGACGGCCTCGCCGTAGACCTCGGCGGAGGAGCGGATCTCCGGCAGGACGGCCAGCGGCACGCCCATCGACTCGGCGATCTTCTCGTCCCAGGCCAGGGTCTGCAGGTTCATCAGCATGGTGCGGCTGGCGTTGGTCACGTCCGTGACGTGCTTGCCGCCGTTCACACCGCCGGTCAGGTTCCAGATGACCCAGGTGTCCATGGTGCCGAACAGGATGTCGCCGGCCTCGGCGCGCTCCCGCAGGCCCTCGACGTTGTCCAGCAGCCAGCGGATCTTCGGGCCGGCGAAGTAGCTGGCCAGCGGGAGGCCGGTCTCGCGGCGGAAGCGGTCCTGGCCGACGTTGCGGCCCAGCTCGCGGCAGAGCGCCTCGGTGCGGGTGTCCTGCCACACCAGCGCGTTGTGCACCGGCTCGCCGGTGTTCTTGTCCCACAGGACGGTGGTCTCGCGCTGGTTGGTGATGCCGATCGCGCGGATGTCGTCCTTGGTCAGGCCGGCCTTCTCCAGCGCGCCGCGGACCACCGACTGCACCCGGGTCCAGATCTCGGCGGCGTCGTGCTCGACGTAGCCGGGCTGGGGGAAGATCTGCCGGTGCTCCTGCTGGTCGACGGAGACGATCCGGCCGTCGGCGCCGAAGATGATGCAGCGGCTGGAGGTGGTGCCCTGGTCGATCGCGGCGATGTAGTTGCCAGTGGAGGTCATGAGGGTCCTCGACTCGAAGATGCGGGGGTTACGAGAAGGGTGGGCCTGACGTGGTCAGTCCCCGTGCTCGCCGGGTTTCGAACCCGGCCTCAGAACATCGCGTTGTAGAGACCGCCGGCCAGCAGGCCGCCGATGATCGGGCCGACGACCGGGACCCAGGCGTAGGACCAGTCGGAGCCGCCCTTGTTCGGGATCGGCAGCAGGGCGTGCGCGATGCGCGGGCCGAGGTCGCGGGCCGGGTTGATGGCGTAGCCGGTCGGGCCGCCCAGCGAGAGGCCGATGCCGACCACGGTGAAGGCGACCATCAGGGTGCCGGTGCCGGTCTGCGAGAGCCCGCTGTTGGTGCCGATCGTGAGGATCGCGAAGCAGAGCACGAAGGTGCCGATGACCTCGGTGAGGACGTTCTGGAACGGGTTCCGGACCTCGGGACCGGTCGAGAAGATGCCGAGGGTCGGCTCCTGGTTGGCCTGGAACTGGCCGAGGTAGGTGGCCCAGACCAGGACGGCGCCGATGATCGCGCCGAGCAGCTGGGAGCCCAGGTAGAGCGGGACCTGGCTCCACTCGCCGCTCTTGACGGCGAGCGCGATGGTGACGGCCGGGTTGAGGTGGGCGCCGGACTTCGGAGCCGACATGTAGGCGGCGATCAGGACCGCGAAGCCCCAGCCGAAGGTGATCGCCAGCCAGCCGGCGTTGACGGCCTTCGACTTCTTGAGCGTCACGGCGGCGCAGACGCCGCCACCGAGAAGTATCAGCGCGGCGGTGCCGAGGGTTTCGCCGACGAAGACGTCGCCGTTGGAGAACGCGGACACAAAGACTCCCTTGTCCATATGGCCCGGAGGTGCGGGTGGGGGCAGGGGCCGGGCGATCGGGAGGCGGGTGAGCGCTCTGTGGGATCGATTCGCGCGGCCATCGTTCGACAATGTCGACCGTCATGCGGAAGCTTCCTCCCCGGGTCGCCCTCCCGTCAAGGCAGGGTTACGGAGCTGTGACCCATCGCTCGATCCGCTACCCGGCGTCACCGCTCGGATAACCGCAATTTTGGACAAAACGGTAAGGCGCGGACGGGCATTTCGCCTGTCCGCGCCTCTGCGTGAACCGTGTGTTTCCGCCTGGGGGCGGAACTGTCCGTCCGGGGGTCAGAACCGCCCGGCGCCCAGGTCGCGGGAGATCGCCCGCGCCGCGCTGCGCACCGAGGCCACCAGCGAGGGCTTCACGAAGCCGTCCTCGCAGACCCGTTCCACCGCGCCGCTGATGCAGACCGCGCCCACCGGATTGCGCCGCCGGTCCTGGATCAGCGCGCCGATCGAGGCCACGCCGTCCCAGGTCTCCTCGATCGAGTCGGCCCAGCCGCGCTCGCGGGTCAGCGCCGCCTCCGCGTCCACGTCGGCGGCCTGGGTCAGCGTCCGCGGCGTGTACTGCTCGAACGGACCCTCGCCCAGCTCACCGCGGGCCACCGGGTCGTACGCCAGCAGCACCTTGCCCAGCGCGGTCGAGTGCATCGGCTGCATCGAGCCGACCTCCAGCACCTGCCGGGTGTCGTCCGGCCGGAACACGTGGTGCACGATCAGCACGCCCTGCTGGTGCAGCACCCCCAGGTAGACGGTCTCCCCGGCCGCCCGGGCCAGGTCGTCCGCCCAGACCAGGGCCCGCGCCCGCAGCTCGTGCACGTCCAGATAGCTCTGGCCCAGCCGCAGCAGCTCGGCGCCCAGCTGGTACTTGCCGCTCTCCGGGTCCTGCTCCACGAACCCCTCCTGCTGGAGGGTGCGCAGGATGCCGTGCGCGGTGCCCTTGGCCAGGTCCAGCGCCGTCGCGACCTCGGACAGGCCCAGGCGGCGCTCGCCGCCGGCCAGCAGACGCATGATCGCGGCGGCCCGGGAGAGCGACTGGATCGGGCCGGGCATTGGAACCTCCGCGCTGACAGGCGGTCGACAATGTCGACCGCAGTGGTGACGGGACGAGTCTGCCAGGCCGTCCCCGGTCCGTGCACCTTCCCCCTCGGTAACCTCTCCTCAGAAAGCCCGGCCGCGGCCCCCGGTGCGGGCCCTCCCGGCCGCCGCCCCGGTGCCCGTCGCGGCCGCGACCGCGGCGGCCACCGCCCGGATCCCGTCCGGCCCGACCCGGCAGCAGCCGCCCACCAGACGCGCCCCGTCCGCCAGCCAGCCGGCCACCCGGGCGCCCTCGAAGGTCGGCTCGCCACACCAGTCCCCGGCCGCGGCGTCCCAGCCCTCGCCGCTGTTCGGGTAGACCACCACCGGCTTGCCGGTCACCCGGGCCGCCAGCGCCACCGCCCGGTCCGCCTCCTCGGGCGAGCAGCAGTTCACCCCCACCGCCACCACCTCCGGCACGTCGGCCGCGAGCGCGAACGCCTCCGCCAGCGGCTGCCCGGCCCGGGTCCGCCCGCCCGCCGCGCCGAACGACAGCCAGGCCGGCACCCCCAGCCCGCGCACCGCCCGCAGCAGCGCCCGCGCCTCGTCCGCGTCCGGCACCGTCTCCAGCGCCAGCACGTCCGGCCCGGCCGCCGCCAGCACCTCCAGCCGCGGCCGGTGGAACGCCTCCAGCTCGGCCACCGTCAGGCCGTACCGGCCCCGGTACTCCGACCCGTCCGCCGACACCGCCCCGTACGGCCCCACCGACGCCGCCACCCACCGCCGCGGCCCGGGCCACCCCTCGGCGGCCTCCCGGGCCAGCGCCACGCTGCGGGCCAGCAGCCGGGCCGCCCCCGCCCGGTCCACCCCGCGCCGGGCGAAGCCCTCGAAGCTCGCCTGGTAGCTCGCCGAGATCGCCACCTGCGCCCCGGCCGCGAAGTACGCCCGGTGCGCGGCCAGCACCGCCTCCGGCGCGTCCGCCAGCAGGCGGGCCGACCACAGCGCGTCCGCCAGGTCGTGCCCGGCCGCCGCCAGCTGGTTCGACAACCCGCCGTCCAGCACCAGCGGCCCGGCCGCCAGCGCGGCCGCGAAGCCCGTCATCACGCCCTCCTCGGGGACGAAGGTCCTGTTCACAGGGTAGGAGTCGGGCGGCCGGGCGAACGGCCGGGCGGGCGGCCGGAAAACCATTTGCCCCCGGGGCAGGGGATCGCTACGTTGTGCTCAGTCCGAGAAGGACGCCCGCCCCGGCCCGTGGGCGGCCCGGCTCGAACGGGGGAGAGGAGCGCAGCGTGGACACCACCGAGCAGGAATGGCTCGCCGCCTACGACCCGCGCGCCTACACCCCGGTCGCCGTCACCGTCGACGTCGTCGCCCTGACCCTGCGCGCCGGCCGGCTGCACGTCCTGCTCGTCGAGCGCGCCCTCCCGCCCTACCAGGGTCGCTGGGCACTGCCCGGCGGCTTCCTGCGGGCCGGCGAGGAGACCCTCGACGACGCCGCCGCCCGCGAGCTCGCCGAGGAGACCGGCCTGTACGGCACCGTCGAGGCGGCCGCCGCGCTCAGCCGGATCCACCTCGAACAGCTCGGCAGCTACGGAGCCCCCGAGCGCGACCCGCGGATGCACGTGGTCTCCGTCGCCTACCTCGCCTTCGCGCCCGACCTGCCCGACCCGCAGGCCGGCACCGACGCGGCCCACGCCGCCTGGCACCCCGTCACCGCCCTCGACCTCCGGTCCACCGACCGGCCCGAGACCGCCGGTGCGCCCGCCGACACCCACGGGGGTGGCGTCGGCGGGCGCACCGGCCTCCCACCCGAACCCGCGCAGGCCCACGGGGAGGCCGAGGCACTCACCCCGATCGAGCTGGCCTTCGACCACGCCCGGATCCTCGCCGACGGCCTCGACCGCGCCCGCGCCAAGATCGAGTACAGCCCGCTGGCCACCGCCTTCCTCCAGCACGACTTCACCATCCCCGAGCTGCGCGCCGTCTACGAGGCCGTCTGGGACGAGAAGCTCCACCCCGGCAACTTCCACCGCAAGGTGCTCTCCGTCCCCGGCTTCGTCGAGGGCACCGGCACCACCACCGAGCGCGGCGGCGCCCGCGGCGGGCCCCGCGCCCGCACCTACCACGCCGGCGACGCCCGGCTGCTCCACCCCGCCCTGCTCCGCCCCGCCCGGGAGGCGGACCAGGGGGAGGAGATCGCATGACGACCGACCCGGCCCCCGGCCGGCCGCACTACCATCCGGCCATGACGAATCACGAGGCCGGACCGGTGCGCCACCAGCCCAACTCCCACTGCCACTTCTGCGGCACCCCCTACCCGCCCGGCACCGACGGCTGGCCCCGGACGTGCCCGCACTGCGCCGAGATCAGCTACCGCAACCCGCTGCCCGTCGTCGTCACCCTCCTCCCCGTCACCCAGACCGACGCCGCCCCCGCCCTGGTCGTCATCCGCCGCACCATCGAGCCCGGCTACGGGGAGCTCGCCCTCCCCGGCGGCTACATCGACTACGGCGAGAGCTGGCAGCAGGCCTGCGTCCGCGAGCTCCGCGAGGAGACCGGCATCCTCGGCGACGCCGCCGACATCACCCTGGTCGCCACCGACTCCGACGCCCGCGGCGGCTTCCTCTGCCTCTTCGGCCTGCTCCCCGCCCGCCCGCTCGCCGAACTTCCGCCCTCCAGGCCCACCGACGAGACCGACGGCTGGCAGCTCGCCGACCCCGAGACCCCGCTCGCCTTCCCCTTCCACACCCGGGTCTCCCGCTCCTGGTTCAACGGCGAATTCGCCACCCACTGACCCCGCCCCCAACGGTCGTCCCCGACCGACCGGCCCTGACCAGCCGACCAGGGTCTGACCCGGCCGACCACCGACCGGGCAGACCCTGGCGCACCGGCCGATCCCATGGCATGGTCTGCACCGACAGCCCCCAATCGGACGCGGGCCCTGCCACAAGCGACCCCGTCCGTCTGACCACCGGCCGGGAGACCACCACCGTGAGCACCCCAACCCAGGACCAGCCGCTCTGGCGCCCCGACCCCGCTCGTGCCGCCGGCACCGGGATCGTGGCCTTCCAGGCCTGGGCCGCCGAACACCACGGCGCCCCGGCCGCCCCGCTCGCCCCCGCCGCAGACGACGATCAGGCCGCCGCCCGCTACGCCGCCCTGCACGCCTGGTCGGTCGAAGACCTCGACCGCTTCTGGACCGCCGTCACCCAGTGGTTCGACGTGCGCTTCACCGAAGCCCCCGACGCCGTCCTCGCCGACCCCGCCATGCCCGGCGCCCGCTGGTTCCCCGGCGGCCGGCTGAACTACGCCGAGCACGCCCTCCGCTTCGGCACCGACCCGGCCAACGCCGACAAGCCGGCCATCCTCCACCTGGACGAGACGACCGAGCACCCCGTCGCCCTCAGCTGGGCCGAACTCCGCCGCCAGGTCGGCTCGCTCGCCGCCGCCCTCCGGGCCCAGGGCATCGGCCCCGGCGACCGGGTCGGCGCCTACCTGCCCAACATCCCGCAGGCCGCCGTCGCCCTCCTCGCCACCGCCGCCGTCGGCGCCGTCTGGACCAGCTGCGCCCCCGACTTCGGCGCGCGCAGCGTCCTCGACCGGCTCCAGCAGATCGAGCCCGCCGTCCTCTTCGCCGTCGACGGCTACCACTACGGCGGCAAGGACTTCGACCGCGCCGAGGTCGTCGCCGAGCTCCGCCGCGAACTCCCCACCCTGCGCACCGTCGTCCACGTCCCGCTGCTCGGCGCCCCCGCCCCCGAGGGCGCCCTGCACTGGGACGACCTGGTCGCCGGCGACGACGAGCCGGTCTTCGAGGCCGTCCCCTTCGACCACCCGCTCTGGGTCCTCTACTCCTCCGGCACCACCGGCCTGCCCAAGGCCATCGTCCAGAGCCAGGGCGGCATCCTCGTCGAGCACCTCAAGCAGGCCGGCCTGCACCTCGACCTCGGCCCCGCGGACCGCTTCCTCTGGTACACCTCCACCGGCTGGATGATGTGGAACTTCCTCATCGCCGGCCTCCTGACCGGGTCCACGATCGTCACCTACGACGGCAGCCCCGGCCACCCCGACACCGGCGCCTTCTGGTCCGTCGCCGCCCGCACCGGCGCCACCGTCCTCGGCACCTCCGCCGCCTACGTCATCGCCAGCCGCAAGGCCGAGCTCCACCCCGGCCGCGACCTCGACCTCTCCGCGGTCCGCTGCCTCGGCACCACCGGCTCCCCGCTCCCGCCCGACGGCTTCCGCTGGATCTACGACGAGGTCAAGGAGGACGTCTGGCTCGCCTCCGTCAGCGGCGGCACCGACGTCTGCTCCTGCTTCGTCGGCGGCGTCCCCACCCTCCCCGTCTACCTCGGCGAGATCCAGGCCCCCTGCCTCGGCGCCGCCGTCGAGTCCTGGGACGTCAACGGGCACCCGCACACCGACACGGTCGGCGAACTCGTCGTCACCAAGCCCCTCCCGTCCATGCCCACCGGCTTCTGGAACGACCCCGAGGGCACCCGCTACCACGACAGCTACTTCGACACCTACCCCGGCACCTGGCGCCACGGGGACTGGATCACCGTCACCTCGCGCGGCACCGTCGTCATCCACGGCCGCTCCGACTCCACCCTCAACCGCCAGGGCGTCCGGATGGGCTCCTCCGACATCTACGAGGTCGTCGAACGCCTCCCCGAGATCGCCGAATCGCTGGTCATCGGCCTCGAAGAGCCCGATGGCGGCTACTGGATGCCGCTCTTCGTCGTTCTCACCCCCGGCGCCGAGCTGGACGAGGACCTCATCCGCCGGATCCGCACCTCGCTGCGCACCGAACTCTCCCCGCGCCACGTCCCGGACGAGGTCATCGCCGTCCGCGGCCTGCCGCACACCCTCACCGGCAAGCGGATCGAGGTCCCGGTCAAGCGCCTGCTCTCCGGCACCCCGCTCGAACAGGCCGTCAACCCCGGCTCCGTCGACAACCTCGACCACCTGCGCTACTTCGAGCAGCTCCGCCGCGAGCGCGCGGCCGCCGAGTAGCCCGCACCCCGCGTCCCGGCACGCCGAAGGGGCCCTTCCACAGCCACAGTGGAAGGGCCCCTTCTCGGCAGTTCCTGCCTGCGCGCTACTCGCCGGACAGCACCTGCTGCGCCGCGGTGCGCGCCTCCTCGGCACTGTCCGCCGCCCGCGCCGCCTCGGCGGCCCGACGGCACTGCGCCAGGGTGTACTTGGCCAGCGTGGACCGCACGTACGGGATCGACGCCGAGCCCATCGACAGGCTGGTGACGCCCAGACCGGTCAGCACCACGGCCAGCAGCGGGTCGGAGGCCGCCTCGCCGCAGACGCCGCAGCTCTTGCCGGCGGCCTGCGCGGCCTCGGCGGAGAACGCGATCAGGTCCAGCAGCGCCGGCTGCCACGGGTCCTGCAGCCGGGCCAGCGCGCCCACCTGACGGTCGGCGGCGAAGGTGTACTGAGCCAGGTCGTTGGTCCCCAGCGAGAGGAACTCGACCTCCTCCAGGATCGAACGCGCCCGCAGCGCGGCCGAGGGGATCTCCACCATCGCGCCGAACTTGGCGACCAGACCGGCCTGGCGACACGCGTCGGCGAAGTCCTTGGCGTCCTTGCGGTCGGCCACCATCGGGGCCATCACCTCAAGGTGCACCGGCAGGCCCTCGGCGGCCTTCGCCAGCGCGCGCAGCTGGGTCTGCATGACCTCGGGGTGATCGAGAAGGGTGCGCAGACCGCGCACGCCCAGCGCCGGGTTCGGCTCGTCCGCCGGGGTCAGGAAGTCCAGCGGCTTGTCCGCGCCCGCGTCCAGCGCCCGGACGACGACCCGGCCCTCCGGGAACGCCTCCAGCACCTTGCGGTACGCCTCGACCTGCTTCTCCTCGCTCGGTGCCTTCGCCGAGTCGTCCAGGAACAGGAACTCGGTGCGGAACAGGCCGACGCCCTCGGCGCCCGCCTCCAGCGCCGCCGGCAGATCGGCCGGGCCGCCGACGTTGGCCAGCAGCGGCACCTTGTGCCCGTCCGAGGTCCGGCCCGGGCCGGAGGAGGAGGCGAGCGCGGCCTTGCGCTCGGCGGCGATCCGGCGCAGCTCCTCCTGCTTCTCCTCGCTCGGCTCGACCAGCACGTCACCCGAGCTGCCGTCCACGGCGACGACCGTGCCCTCGGCGATCTCGGCCGCACCCGGCAGCGCGACGACGGCCGGCACGCCCATGGCCCGCGCCAGGATGGCGCTGTGGCTGGTCGGCCCGCCCTCCTCGGTCACGAAGCCGAGCACCAGCGTCGGGTCCAGCAGCGCGGTGTCGGCCGGCGCCAGGTCCCGGGCGAAGAGCACATAGGGCTCGTCGCTGTCCGGCACACCCGGCATCGGCACGCCCAGCAGCCGCGCGACGATGCGGTTCCGCACGTCGTCCAGGTCGGCCACCCGGCCGGCCAGGTACTCCCCGGCCGAGGCGAGCAGCGCCCGGTAGGCGGCGAAGGCGTCGTAGACGCCGCGCTCGGCGCTGCTGCCGACGGCGATCCGGCGGGCGACGTCGGCCATCAGCTCGGGGTCCTGCGCCATCAGCGCCTGGGCCTCCAGCACGGCCTGGGCCTCGCCACCGGCCAGGTTGCCGCGGGCGATCAGGTCCGCGGCCACCGCCTCGACGGCCGCCTGGGCACGGGCCTGCTCACGCGGGGCGTCCTCGGTGGGGATCTGGGTGGCCGGCGGCTCCAGGACCGCCGTGCCCATGTGCCGGACCTGGCCGATCGCGACCCCGTGGCTGACACCCACGCCGCGCAGCGTCTTCTCCATGTCTGTCTCCGTGAGAGAGGCGGCCCCGCCGGGTACCGCTGTGTGCCGGGCCGCCCCGTCCGGTGCGGCGGGGCGGGTGTGTCGATTGAGAGAGGGGAGGGGTAAAGAGGAGAGGAGGGGTCAGCTCCAGCTGAACAGGGCGTCGCCGACGGCGACCTCCCCGTCCTCGCGCACGGCGCCCAGCGCGTCGGACGCGGCCTCCAGGGCGACGATCGGCGAGATCGGCGACTTGCCGGCGGCCTCGACGGCGGCCGGGTCCCACTTGATGACGGCCTGGCCGCGGACGACCGTGTCCCCCTTGTTGACGAGCAGCTCGAAGCCCTCGCCGTTCAGCTGGACGGTGTCGATCCCGAGGTGCGTCAGCACGCCGTGCCCGTCCGCGTCCACGACGACGAAGGCGTGCGGGTGCATGGAGACGACCACGCCGTCCACCGGGGCGACGGCCTCGGTCGGCTGGCGAACCGGGTCGATCGCGGTGCCGGGGCCGACCATCGCGCCCGAGAAGACGGGGTCCGGCACGCCGGCGAGCCCGACGACCCGGCCGGTCAGCGGCGACGTCACAGTGGTCATGGTTGAGCCTCCCAAGTGCGCAGTACAGGTGAGCGGCCGCGAACGCGGCATGACGATCGACTCGAAGCCTAAATCATGTCAACTTCGGACATCTGTCGACATTCCCAGGCGGGGTGCCCTGCAGCCCGCCCTCACCAGCCGGTCATCTCGCCGACCGCTAGTGGTCTAGTCCTCTTGGCCGATGCGCCGCACTCTACAGGCATCTTGGCGAATCGGGACCATTGCTGTATATGCTCGCGAGAGCAACAAATGACGCGTCCGAGCGGGTGACCCGCGGCGCGCCTCGATTCGCGCTCCGGACGACGACCCGCTATGGTTGGTCGAGTCGCCGCAAGTCGACGGTTAACAGCAGATTTCGGATCCGAAAAGCGCCGGTTAAGCACTGGCAAACGGATCTGCTAAGCTGGGAACACGAAAGAATGAAGCGCCCGGAGGGCCGGTGTGAAAGCCGCCTGAAGGAAGCGTCCGTTCCTTGAGAACTCAACAGCGTGCCAAAAGTCAACGCCAGATATGTTG
>NZ_JBFBDO010000107.1:0-27489 GCF_040683335.1 Kitasatospora sp. NPDC093806 | reverse complement strand
GGCGGGGGGCTATACCCCCCGACGCACCGCCGGCCCCCCCCTCGCGGGCACTCAAAACCCCGCACACCCCCCCCGGGGGCCGGGTGGCGTGGCATGTCGACCCAGTCGACTTCCCACGCTCTGGGTACTGGACGTCCCATTCGTTTCTGAGTGCTTGGATGCTGTGTTCTTTCCTTGCTGAAGCGCAACCAGGCGGTATTTCCAAGGTGATTGGGAAAGGCAAACGGCCCGCCGGGTGGGTGGCGGGCCGTTGTGCGGAGCGGGGTCAGACGGTGCTGGCGAGCCAGGCGATGGTTTCGGTGGTGTGGGTGCCGTCGCTGACGAGCTTGCCGGTGGCGTGGAGTTCGTTGATGCGGATCTTGAAGCCGGTGGTGGTGACGTCGGCGATGCGCAGGCCCGGGGTGTCGGAGCCGTTGAAGGTCTGCACGAACGGCAGCACGATCACGGTCGATCCGCTGGGGAAGGGCGTGGGGAAGGTGACCTGGGTGAAGGTGGAGGTGTTGCCGGAGCGGACCTCCACCGGGTTGGTGGAGTTGAGGGTCAGCAGCCCGGTCTGGATCATGCTCATGGTGGATTCCCCTTCTCAACGTCCAGTTCGGACGCGGCCGTTGCTTGGAAAGGATCGGCCACGAAGGGGATTCCCCAGGTCGGGTGAGTTTAGTAATTCGTCATTCTTTCGGGTGGTTCGTGTCCGTAATGGCGGAGAGGTGGGAGATCTTGTGGTCGCCCAGGCGGCGGTGGCGGGTGGCGCGGGCGTGGAGGAGGGAAGGGGTGGGTGTTGCGGTGAGGGTGGCGAGGGTGGTGCCGATGGCGTCGCCGAGGCGGGTGCAGAAGGCGGCGGGTTCGTCGGCGGCGTCGGGGAGTTCGGGGATCACCTGGTCCACCAGGCCGACCGCCGCGAGGTCGTGGGCGGTGATGCCCTGGGAGCGGGCGAGGTCGGGGGCGTGGGCGCCGTCGCGGTGGACGATCGCCGAGGCGCCCTCCGGGGGGAGGGGCGCGAGCCAGGCGTTGGAAGCGGCGAGGACGTGGTCGGCGGGCAGCAGGGCGAGTGCTCCGCCGCCGGAGCCCTGGCCGAGGAGGACGGCCAGGACCGGGGTGCGCAGGGCGAGCAGGGTGGTGAGGCAGTGGGCGATCTCGATCGCGATGCCGTCGAGTTCGGCCTGGACGGAGAGTTCGGCGCCCGCCGTGTCGACCACCGTGACCAGGGGGAGCCGCAGTTGCTCGGCGAGCCGGGCGGTGCGGCGGACGGCGCGCAGGTCGGCGGCGGTGAACGGGCGCTCGACGTCGCCGGCCTGCCGCTGCTGGCCGACGACCACGGCGGGCTGCCCGTTCAGCACGGCGAGCGCCCGGACCAGCGCGCCGCCGCGGCCGCCCGGCGCGTCGAGCAGGACCAGTTCCTCGGTGGTGCGGCGCAGCAGTTCGCGGGTGCCCGGGCGGTCGGGGCGGCGGGTGCGGAGGACGGCGTCCCAGGCGTCGGGGCGCGGGGATGAGGCGGGAACAGGAGGAGGAACGACGGCGGGCAGCGGGACGCGGGTGAGGACGGACAGCGAGCGCCGCAGGACTTCGCGCAGCTCCTCGGGGGCCACCACCGCGTCCACCAGGCCGCGTTCGGCCAGCGTCTCCGCCCGCTGGACGTCGGCCGGCAGCTCCACGCCGCGCAGTTCCTCGTACACGCGCGGGCCGAGGAACCCGAGCCGCGCCCCCGGTTCGGCGAAGACCAGCTGGCCGAGCGTGCCCCAGGACGCGAACACCCCGCCCATGGTCGGGTTGCGCAGGTAGCTGAGGTACGGCAGGCCGGCCGCCCGGTGGGCCTGGACGGCGGCGGTGATCCGCAGCATGCAGAGGAACGCCGCCGAACCCTCCTGCATCCGCGTCCCGCCGGAGACCGGCAGGGCGACCAGCGGGAGGCGTTCGGCGGTGGCCCGCTCCACGGCCTGGGTGATCCGTTCGGCGGTGGCGACGCCGATCGATCCGCCGAGGAAGCCGAACTCGGAGGCGACCAGGGCCACCGCCTGCCCGCCGATCCGGGCGGCCCCGGTGAGCACGGCCTCGTCGACGCCGGTCCGCTCGCGGGCCCGGGTGAGAGCGCCCCGGTACTCGGCGTCGGTGGTCGTCGGCGTGGAGGGTTCGTCCCAGCCGCGGTAGCTGCCGGGGTCGACCAGTAGCCCGATCAGCTGCCGCGCCGTCAGGGAAACGCCCATCTGTGCCACCCCATTCACCGGATCCGAACGCGCCGAGGAAGATCACCATAGGGCGGCGGGGGCGGGCCGTGGGGGATTGGCGGACGGGTGTGAGGAGGTCGACAGCCTCACGGTGGCGATCCCCCGGGCGGGGGAGGGGGATCGGGCCCGCGCAGGATCCCGGGACGGCGGGTGCGGCGCGAGGCTGGAGGCATGACCACTGCCAAGAAGGACCAAGGTACCGAACGGCCCGTCCCCCGCTGGGCGTTGCGCACCGCTCGCGCCCTCCCGCTGCTCGCCCTGCCGGTCTGCCTCTGGCGGCTGCCGATCGGGGTGGGCCACCAGATGGGGATGGAGCTGCGGCCGACCGAGCAGCCGCTCTGGGTGACCGTCCCCTATGTACTCACGCTCAGCCTGCTGTCGGAGGCGTTCGCGCTGCTCTGCGCGGGGCTGGTCCGGCCCTGGGGCGAGGTGGTGCCGGACCGGGTGCCGGTGATCGGCGGGCGGCGGGTGCCGGCCCGGGCGGTGGTGGTGGCCGGAGCGTCGGCAGGGCTGGGATTCACCCTGCTGGCCGTGCAGTGGGTGCTCACCACCTTCGAACTCGCGGGCTTCGAGGAGGTCGGCTTCACGAACGGCTGGTGGCGGGCGCTGGCCACCGTGGTGAGCGGGCTGTTCGTGCTGTGGGGGCCGCTGATCCTGGCGCTGACCTTCGCCTACCACCGGCGGCGTCAGCCCGCCGCGCCGACGAGGGTGCCGGCCCGGGCCTCGTCGTAGCGGTGGGCGACCAGCCGAGCCAGGAAGGAATGGCTGCCGAGCGGGGCGCCGGTCCAGCGGGCCGGGGTGGCGGCGGCGCGGTCGGCGAAGAAGCCGGGGGCGAGCAGGTGGGTGGCGACGGCGACCCGGCGGTGGCCGGCCGCGTGCAGGGCGGCGACCGCCTCCCGCGGGGTGGGCCGGGCGGCGGACAGGTAGGCGGGGACGACGGGACCGCCGTCGGCGAGGTGGTGGGCGAGCAACTCGGCCGTGCGCGCGGTGTCGGCGTTGGCGGCCGGGTCGGAGGAGCCGGCCGCGGCGAGGACCACCGGTCCGGCGCCGGCCGGGCGTCCGGCGGCGGCCAGCCGGTCGGCGAGGGCGGCGGCGAGCAGCGGGTGGGGCCCGAGCGCGCGGGCCAGCGGCAGGTGGGCCAGACCGGCGGCGGCGAGGGCCTGCGGCAGGTCGACGCGCAGGTGGTAGCCGCCGCCGAGGAGCAGCGGCACCAGGACGGCAGGCCGGCCGTCCAGCGCGGCCAGCGCCTCCGGCAGGGCGGGGCGGGCGAGGTCCAGGAAGCAGCAGCGGACGTCGAGTTCGGGGCGCAGCGCGCGGACCCGGTCCAGCAGCGCGTGGTTCGCGGCGCCCGCTGCGGCGGACCGGCTGCCGTGCGCGACGGCGAGCAGCACGGGGGCGGGGCCCCCGGTGAGCAGCCGCATCAGCCCGCCGCCAGCCGGTAGCCGCGCTTCGGCACGGTCCGGATCAGCTGGCCGTGCGGTCCGAGCGCCGCCCGCAGCCGGCCGACCGCCGCCTCGACGGCGTGCTCGTCGGCCTCCGCGTCCGGCCAGGCGGTGCGCAGCAGCTCGGCGCGGCTGAGCACGTGGCCGGGGCGTTCGGCGAGGGCCCGCAGCACGGCGGCCCCGCGCGGGCTGAGCAGCCGGCTGCCGCCGTCGATCAGGACGGCGTTCCCCTGGAGGGTCAACACCTGGGTTCCCAGGGTGAGTTCGCGGCGGCCCCGGCGGGGCAGGGTCTCGGCGAGCAGGCGGACCAGCGAGCCCAGCCGGCCGCGTTCGGGGAACTCGGCGGGCAGGCCGAGCTCGGCGAACGGCCGGGCGCAGAGCGCGCCGACGCAGAACGGCAGGACATCGGTGCGCAGCGCGTCCAGCAGGGGTTCGCGCAGGCCGTCGGCGGCGGCGGTCTCGATGAACGCGGTGACGGCGGGGGCGCTGGTGAAGGCGAGCGCGTGGACCTGGCGGCGGACGGTCTGCTCGACCAGCCGCCGCACCGGCGCCGGGTCGTCCGGCGGCGCCCACCGGTAGACGGGGACGGAGACGACCTCGGCGCCGCGTTCGCGCAGCGCGGCCGCGAACTCGTCCAGCCGGACGCCGTGCTCCTGGACGGCGATCCGGCGGCCGGCCAGCGGCCGGGCGAGCAGCCAGGTCAGCAGCTCGTCGGTGGCCTCGGAACCGGGGGAGAAGCCCTCACCGAGGCCGCTGGCCCGGACGGCGCCGGTGGCCTTGGGGCCGCGGGTGACGACGACGGCCCGCCGGCAGGCCTCGGCGAGGGCGGCGCCCCGGCCCCAGCCCTCGGCGGCGCTCATCCAGCCGCGCCAGCCGACACCGGTGGTCGCGACCACGTAGTCGAGCGGGGCGGTCAGGCAGGCCTCGGTGGCCCGGCGCAGGGCGAGGTCGTCGGCGAGCGGCATGATCCGCAGCACCGGTGCCTCGACGACCTGGGCACCGCGCCGGGTGAGCAGCGCGGTCAGCTCGTCGCGGCGGCGGGCGGCGGTCACCCCGATGGTGAAGCCGGTGAGGGGTCCGGGCCGCGGGGCGGGGCGCGGTCCGGTGAGGGTGGTCGTTGCCATGGCCGAAAGGGTGCGGCCCGTTCGTTACGGGGGGATTGCCCGCCCGTCACCTGGGCGTAAGCGAAACGGCCGGTCCGGTTACGGGGGATGTCCGGCGGCGCACCTCGGGTGCCGGCGGGCGTGAGCGACGCGTACCGCGCGCGCAACACGGGGGACCCGGCGGCGAAACGACCACCGGCGACATTTCTCGCCATGACCCCCGCCAGCACCGCCCCCACCACCGGCGCCCCCACCCGGGCCAGGGACACCGACACCCACTGCCCGTACTGCTCCCTCCAGTGCGGCATGCGGCTGCGCCCGACGGCGGCCGGCACCGGCGGCGCACCCGTCGACGGCCCGCCCGTCGAGGTGCTGGAGCGTCCGGACTTCCCGGTGAACCGGGGCGCGCTCTGCGGAAAGGGGCAGTCCGCCCCCGCCCTGCTGGCCCGCGGCGTCCGGCTGACCGGCCCGCTGCTGCGCGACCGGCCGGGCGGCCCGCTGCGGTCGGCCGGCTGGGACGAGGCGCTGGACCGGGTGGCGGCCGGCCTCGCCGCCGTCCGCGAGCGGCACGGCGCGGACGCGGTCGGGGTGTTCGGCGGCGGCGGGCTCACCAACGAGAAGGCGTACCAGCTCGGCAAGTTCGCCCGGGTCGTGCTCGGCACCGCGAACATCGACTACAACGGCCGGTTCTGCATGTCCTCGGCGGCGGCCGCGCACCGGCGGGCGTTCGGGCTGGACCGCGGACTGCCGTTCCCGCTGGCCGACCTCCCGCACACCGGCTGCCTGATCCTGGTCGGCGGCAACCCGGCCGAGACGATGCCGCCCGCGCTCCGCTACTTCCGCGAACTCCGGGAGAACGGCGGCACGTTGATCGTCGTCGACCCGCGCCGCACCCGGACCGCCGAGCAGGCCGACCTGCACCTCCAGCCGCGCCCCGGCACCGACCTCGCGCTCGCCCTCGGCCTGCTCCACCTGGTGATCGCCGACGGGCTGGTGGACGAGGAGTTCGTCGCCGCCCGGACCATCGGCTTCGACCGGGCCCGGGCCGCCGCGATGGCGCACTGGCCGGACCGGGTGGAGCGGATCACCGGCGTCCCGGTCGCCGAACTCCAGCGCGCGGCAAGCCTGTTCGGGTGCGCGGCGACCGGCATGGTGCTCACCGCGCGCGGACCGGAGCAGCACAGCAAGGGCACCGACACCGTCGGCGCCTGGATCGACCTCTGCCTCGCCACCGGCAACGCCGGCCGCCGGTACGCGGGGTACGGCTGCCTGACCGGCCAGGGCAACGGTCAGGGCGGCCGCGAGCACGGGCAGAAGGCGGACCAGCTGCCCGGCTACCGCTCGATCGAGGACCCGGCCGCCCGCGCCCACGTCGCCGGCGTCTGGGGCGTCGACCCGGACTCGCTGCCCCGGTCCGGCCGTTCCGCGTACGAGCTGCTGGACGGCCTCGGACAGCCCGGCGGCGCCCGGGCGCTGCTGCTGATGGGCTCCAACCCGGTGGTGTCCGCGCCGAACGCCGCGCACGTCACCGCCCGGTTGCGCGGGCTGGACCTGCTGGTCGTCGCCGACCTCGTGCTCTCCGAGACGGCCCGGCTCGCCGATGTCGTCCTGCCGGTGACCCAGTGGGCCGAGGAGGACGGCACCACCACCAACCTGGAGGGCCGGGTGATCCTGCGCCGCCGCGCGCTCGACCCGCCCGCAGGGGTGCGCGGCGAGCTGTGGCTGCTCGGCGAGCTCGCCCGCCGGCTGGGCGTGCCGGACGGCTTCCCGGACGACGCCGAGCGGGTCTTCGACGAGCTGCGGCGCGCCTCGGCCGGCGGCGACGCGGACTACGCGGGCATCAGCTACCGGCGGATCGCCGCCGAGGACGGCGTCTTCTGGCCCTGCCCGGACGCCCGGCACCCGGGCACGCCGCGGCTCTTCCTGGACCGGTTCGCCACCCCGGACGGCCGCGCCCGGTTCGCCGGGGTCACCCACCGCCCGGCGGGCGAGGAGCCGGACCGGGAGTACCCGCTGCACCTGACCACCGGCCGGGTGCTCGCCCAGTACCAGAGCGGCGCGCAGACCCGGCGGGTGGCCGAGCTGAACGCGGCGGCGCCCGGGCCGTTCGTCGAACTGCACCCCCGGCTGGCCGCCCGGCTCGGCATCGCCGACGGGGAGCCGGTCGCGGTGGTCAGCCGGCGCGGCCGGGCGGTGGCGCCGGCCCGGGTGAGCGCGGGGATCCGGCCGGACACCGTGTTCATGCCCTTCCACTGGCCCGGCGCCGGACGGGCCAACAGCCTCACCAACCCGGCGCTCGACCCGGTCTCCCGGATGCCGGAGTTCAAGACCTGCGCGGTCCGGGTCGAGCGCCTGCCGGGGACGGCCGAAAAGGTATCGGGCGGCGAAGACCGCGGCGGAAGGACGGTGGCGTGATGCCCGGCAGAGCGACGGACCGGCGGATCGCCGTGGTCGGCGGAGGCATGGCGGCGGCCCGCTTCGCCGAGCGGTACACCGCGCTCGGCGGCCCCGGCACGGTCACCCTCTACGCGGCCGAGGCCCGCACCCCCTACAACCGGGTGCTGCTCGCCGACGTGCTCACCGGCCGCTACGACGCCGAGGCGATCGCCCTCCCGCTCGGCGCGGCCGAACTCCGCACCGGCTGCGAGGCGGTGGCCCTCGACCCGGCCGCCCGCACGCTCGGCCTGGCCGACGGGACCGTGGAACCCTGGGACGAACTCGTCCTCGCCACCGGCGCCAACCCGGTGCTGCCGCCCATCCGCGGCCTGCGCCGCGCCGACGGCCGCGGGCTCGTCGAGGGCGTGCACACGCTCCGCTCGCTGGACGACTGCGCCCGGCTCGCCGAGGACGCCGGCACCGCCCGCCGGGCCGTGGTGATCGGCGGCGGCGTGCTCGGCGTCAGCGCCGCCCGCGCCCTGGCCGGGCTCGGCGTCCGGACCGAGATCGTGCACCAGGCCCCGCATCTGATCGAACGTCAACTCGACGCCGAGGCGGGCGCGGTGCTGCGCGAGCGGCTCGCCGCGCTCGGCGTCGCGTGCTACCCCGGCAACCGGGCCCGGGCACTCACCACGGACACCGACCCGGCCGCGCCGCCCGGACGCGTCACCGGCCACCCGTCGACGGCCGGACGCGGTGCCGACCACCCGCCGACGGCCGGACGCGTCACCTACCGCCCGCTGATGCTCGAACGCGTCACCGGCGTCGAACTGGCCAACGGCTACCGGCTCGACTGCGACCTGGTCGTGCTCGCCTGCGGCACCCGGCCGCGCACCGCCCTCGCGCACGCTGCCGGCCTGCCCGTCGGCACCGGCGTCCTGGTCGACGACCGGCTCGCCGCCGGCGCCCCGCACGTCCACGCGATCGGCGACTGCGCCGAACACCGGGGCGCCGTCCACGGTCTGGCCATCCCTGCCTGGGACCAGGCCGACGTGCTGGCGCTGCGGCTGTCCGGCGCCGACCCGCAGGCCCGCTACACCGGGTCCCGCCCGCCGGCCCGGCTCAGTACCGGCGGCCTGGAGTACGCGGCCTTCGGAGCCGTCGACGAGACCCTGGACGAGGGCCTGGACGTGCTCCGGCTCACCGACGCGACCCGCGGCAGCTACAAGAAGCTGGTGCTGCGCGGGGACCGGCTGGTCGGCGCGATCCTGCTCGGCGACCTGGCCGGCCTCGACGCGCTCGCCGAGGCCTGGTCCCGGGACGACCCGCTCACCGGCCACCCGCTCCACCTGCTGACCTCCCCCTGAGCGGTCCGCCTCGCCGGAACCCGAAACCCGCCACCCGAACCCGTCACCCGAACCCGTCACCCGAACCCACCCCCCCGCACCACCCCGAGGAGTCACCCCATGACGTCGCACCCGCCCGAGCGGCCGCTGGACCTCGTCCTGGTCGGCCACGGCATGGTCGGCCAACGCTTCCTGGAGGCCTGGACCGAGCAGCCCGGCGTCGCCGGACGCTGGCGGGTCACCGTGCTCGCCGAGGAGCCCCGCCCGGCCTACGACCGCGTCCACCTCAGCTCGCTGTTCGACGGCCGCACGCCCGAGGACCTCGCGCTCTGCCCGCCCGGCTTCCTCGCCGAGCACGGCATCGACCTGCGGCTCGGCGACCCGGTCGCCGCCGTCGACCGGGCCGCCCGCACCGTCACCACCCGCTCCGGCAGCCGACTCCGCTACGACGCCCTGGTGCTGGCCACCGGCTCGGTCCCGTTCGTGCCGCCGGTCCCCGGCCACGACGCCGCCGGCTGCCACGTCTACCGCACCGTCGAGGACCTGGACGGCATCCGCGCGGACGCCGGTCCCGCGCACACCGGCGTGGTGGTCGGCGGCGGCCTGCTCGGCCTGGAGGCGGCCGGGGCGCTGCGCGCGATGGGACTGGCCACCCACGTGGTCGAGTTCGCACCCCGGCTGATGGCCGTCCAGGTCGACGAGGGCGGCGGCGAACTGCTCCGCCGCAAGATCGAGGACCTCGGCGTCACCGTCCACACCGCCGCCGCCGCGAGCGGGGTGGCCACCGGCCCGGACGGCGCGGTGCGCGCCCTCACCCTCTCCGACGGCCGCGAACTCCCCACCGACCTGGTGGTGTTCTCCGCCGGCGTCCGGCCCCGCGACCAGCTCGCCCGGGACTGCGGACTGCCGGTCGGCCCGCGCGGCGGCGTCGTGGTCGACGAGCGCTGCCGCACCGAGGACCCGGCCGTGCTCGCCATCGGCGAGTGCGCCCAGGCCGTCGACGGCCGGGTCTACGGGCTGGTCGCCCCCGGTTACCAGATGGCCGAGACCGCCGCCCGCGAACTCGCCGGCCGCCCCGGCCCCGGCTTCACCGGCGCCGACACCTCCACCAAACTCAAGCTGCTCGGCGTCGACGTCGCCAGCTTCGGCGACCCGCACGGCACCGCCGAGGGCGCCCTCGACGTGCTCTACAGCGACAGTCGGCTCGGCGTCTACCGCAAGCTCGTGATCGGCTCGGACGGCGCCCTGCTCGGCGGCGTCCTGGTCGGGGACACCGACGCCTACGGCACCCTGCGGCCCCTCGCGCTGGCCGGCCGGCCGCTCACCACCCCGCCCGAACAGCTGGTGCTGCCCGCCGGGTTCGCCGCCGCCGGACCAGTCGCGCTGCCCGACGACGCGGTGCTCTGCTCCTGCCACAACGTGACCCAGGGCGCCGTCCGGGCCGCCGTCCACGACCAGGGCTGCACCACCGTGGCCGCCGTCAAGAAGTGCACCCGGGCCGGCACCGGCTGCGGCAGCTGCGTCAAGCAACTGGGCACCGTCGTCGCCGAGGAGCTGGCCGCCACCGGCGCCGCCCCGCCGACCGGCCTGTGCGAGCACTTCGACCGGACCCGCGCCGAACTGTACGAGATCGTCCGGGTCACCGGGATCGCCACGTTCTCCGAGCTGATCGACCGGCACGGCAGCGGCGAGGGCTGCGACATCTGCAAGCCGACCGTCGCCTCCATCCTCGCCAGCCTCTCCAACGGCCACATCCTGGACGGCGAACAGGCCGCCCTGCAGGACTCCAACGACCACTTCCTGGCCAATCTCCAGCGCAACGGCTCCTACTCGGTGGTGCCCCGGGTGCCCGGTGGCGAGATCACCCCGGCCGGGCTGATCACGATCGGCGAGGTGGCCCGCGACTTCGGCCTCTACACCAAGATCACCGGCGGTCAGCGGATCGACCTCTTCGGTGCCGGGGTCGACCAACTCCCCGCCATCTGGCGCCGGTTGGTCGACGCCGGGTTCGAGTCCGGGCACGCCTACGGCAAGGCGCTGCGCACCGTGAAGTCCTGCGTCGGCGAGACCTGGTGCCGCTACGGCGTGCAGGACTCGGTCGCCCTCGCCATCGAACTGGAGCTCCGCTACCGGGGGTTGCGCTCCCCGCACAAGCTCAAGTCGGCGGTCTCCGGCTGCGCCCGGGAGTGTGCCGAGGCGCAGAGCAAGGACTTCGGCGTCATCGCCACCTCCAGCGGCTGGAACCTCTACGTCGGCGGCAACGGCGGCATGACGCCCCGGCACGCCGACCTGCTCGCCGCCGACCTGGACCGCGACACGCTGATCCGCACCATCGACCGCTACCTGATGTTCTACATCCGCACCGCCGACCGGCTGGAGCGCACCTCGGTCTGGCTGGAGCGGCTCGACGGCGGCCTCGACCACCTGCGAGCCGTCGTCCTCGACGACTCCCTCGGCATAGCCGCCGAGCTGGACGAACTGATGGCCCGTCATATCGGCTCCTACCAGGACGAATGGGCCGCCACCCTGGCCGACCCGGACCGGCTGCGCCGCTTCGCCTCCTTCGTCAACGCCCCCGGCACCCCCGACCCGGCCGTCACCTTCGTCCCCGAACGCGGCCAGATCCGCCCCGCCCGCCCCGGCGAGGACGGCCACGTCCTCCCCGCCCCTGCCCCCGCCCCGGTCCTGGTGGCCGGTCCCCGGCTGGAGGTGCTCGCCAAGTGACCGTGGAGATCCACGACGGCACCCGCTGGCAGCCCGTCTGCACCCTCGACGACCTGCAACCCGGCCGCGGCGTCGCCGTCCTGCTGCCCGGGCCCGGCCCCGGCCCCGAGACCCGCACCCAGGTCGCCGTCTTCCGCGACCGCGCCGGCGCCCTGCACGCCGTCGACAACCGCGACCCGTTCAGCGGCGCGTATGTCCTCTCCCGCGGCCTGCTCGGCAGCCGCGGCGACCGGCCGACGCTCGCCTCCCCGATGTACAAGCAGGTCTTCGACCTCACCGACGGCCGCTGCCTGGACGAGGACACCGCCCCCGACGGCACCCCCGCCGTCCTGCGGCTCTGGCCGGTCCGCGCCAGCGCCCACCGCCCCCGCGAGGAGCAGTCATGACCACCACCGCCCTCGGTACCGCGCCCAGCAGAACGCCCGCCGCCACCCTCACCCACTGGGACCCGGAGGACCGCGCGTTCTGGGACCGCACCGGCGCCCGGATCGCCCGCCGCAACCTCGTCTACTCGGTGCTCTCCGAGCACATCGGCTTCTCGGTCTGGAGCCTCTGGTCCGTCCTGGTGCTCTTCCTCGGCCCCCGCTACCACATCGACCCGGCCGGCAAGTTCACCCTCACCGCGCTGCCCACCGCCCTCGGCGCCCTGCTCCGCCTCCCGTACACCTTCGCCGTCGCCCGCTTCGGCGGCCGCACCTGGACCGTGGTCAGCGCCCTGCTGCTGCTCGTCCCCACCGCCCTCGCCGCCCTCGTCCTCGAACCCGGCGTCTCCTACGGCACCCTGCTCGCCGTGGCCTGCGTCGCCGGCGTCGGCGGCGGCAACTTCGCCTCCTCGATGGCCAACATCAACGCCTTCTACCCGCACCGCCTCAAGGGCTGGGCGCTCGGCGTCAACGCCGGCGGCGGCAACCTCGGCGTCCCCGCCGTCCAACTGCTGGGCCTGCTCGTCCTCGCCACCGCCGGCGCCACCCACCCCCGGCTGCTGCCACTGCTCTACCTCCCGCTGATCCTCGCCGCCGCCGCGCTCGCCTGGTCGCGGATGGACAACCTGCCCACCGCCCCGCGCGGCACCGACCGCTCGCTGCGCGAGGTCGCCCGCGACCCGTACGGCTGGGCCGTCTCCGCCCTCTACATCGGCACCTTCGGCTCGTTCATCGGCTTCGGCTTCGCCTTCGGGCAGGTGCTCCAGGTGCAGTTCCACGACCGCTTCGACACCCCGGTCAAGGCGGCCGCGCTCACCTTCCTCGGCCCGCTGCTCGGCTCCCTGCTGCGCCCCGTCGGCGGCCGGCTCGCCGACCGCTGGGGCGGCGCCCGGGTCACCCTGGCCACCTTCGTCGCGATGGGCGCGGGCACCGCCGTCGTGCTGGCCGCCTCCCGGGCGGGCTCGCTGCCGCTGTTCCTCTCCGGATTCATCGCGCTGTTCGTGCTCAGCGGCCTCGGCAACGGCTCCACGTACAAGCTGATCCCCGCCCACTACGAGGGCCGCGCCAGCGCCGCCGTCGCCGCCGGCACCGCCCCGGCCGCCGCCGAGGCCACCGCCCGCCGCCGCACCGCCGCCCTGATCGGCCTGGCCGGCGCGGTCGGCGCCTTCGGTGGCGTGCTGGTCAACCTGGCCTTCCGCCAGTCCTTCCTCAGCACCGGCAACGGCGACACCGCCTACCTGGCCTTCCTCGCCGCCTACCTGTGCTGCTCCGCCCTCACCTGGGCGGTCTGGCTCCGCCCGGGGGCGCGCCGCTGACCCGACGTCGCCGGCCCCCGGACGCAGGCCGCGTCCGGGGGCCGACGGCCGCACCGGTCAGATGTGGAAGGTCACCCCGCAGGAGGGGATCTGCATGAAGCCGTGCTCCTTGAGGGCGGCTACCGATTCACTGCGCTTGCAGACCCATCCGTTGGTGCCGAAGATGCCGCGCAGCGCCTTGCCGTGGGCGTCGGTGGCGGTCCAGTCGGCCTTGCGGACGGCGTTGAAGAGGATCCGCGCGTACGGGGTGGTGGCGAAGGTGTAGTCGATGGTGCGGGTCACGGTGTCGACCGACCGCACGCCGTCGATCGAGCGCGGCACGAGCAGACCCGGCTCGTCACCCGGGCGGGTGTGCCCGAACTGCGCCTGGCCGACGTAGCGGCCGACGGAGTACGGCACGATCGCGTTCGGGTCGCGCAGGACGGCGTCGGTGCCCTGGTTCTCCCGGTCGACGACGGTCACACACGAGTGGTCCGTCCAGGGATCGTTTCCGATCGCGGTCGCGTAGCCCAGGGCCTGGAGGAAGAAGGCTGTGGAGTCCATGGTCGAGCCGTGCACGCCGCTCTGGTTCACGAACGCGTGGCCGGCCACCACCGGTCGGATGGTGGCGTCGGGCAGCGACGGGTCGAGCTGCTGCCAGTTGGTGACCTGGCAGGTGTAGATCTGGCGCAGCTGGAAGGTGGTCAGGTTGGCCGGCGCGTTGCCGCCGGTCGGGGCGGCCCAGCTCACGGCGTCCTTGGCCAGGCCTATGAACAGCGTGGTGGTGAGGTCACCGTCCCTCGGTGCCCGGCCCGTGCGGGCGAAGTCGACGGTGGCACTGGTGGTGTTGTTGAGCGCGTTGATACCGCTGTCGGCGCTGTCCGGCCGGCTGATCGCGGTCGCGCCCGTCTTGGTGACGATCGGTGACGGCCCGGTCGAGTCCCAGCTGTACAGCCGGGGCGAGGTGGTGTCCCCGGCGGCGGCCAGCGAGGCGTTGTAGTCGGTGGAGAAGCGGTTGAACAGCAGCTCCGTGACCTCCGCCCCCACGCCGACGATGTCCGTCGAGGCCGGCTGCGGCGGGTCGGCGAGAGCGGGGGTGGTGACGGAGAGCGCCAGCGCGGAGGCCAGCGCGAGGGTCGAGGCGACCCGGGCGGCGAGACGGAGCATGGACGTGGACTCCCGGTCGGAGGTGGCGGGCGGCGGACGGGGCACCCGCATCCTCGGCCGTCCGCCCGGCCGCCGAAACCCCCAGGAAGCTGGGAGGCGCCGCGTCCCCGCAGGTCACCCCGCCCACCGGGGGCCCCGAGCACCGGCTGTTCTTCCACCGGTGTCCCCGCGTCAGGATTCCGTACGGACGGCCGTCCCGGGCGTCAGGGCTCCGTCAACGAACAGCCGTTCGGCCGATGGCGGGGCTTGGCTGGCACCGACAGCCCTCAGTCAGTGGTGGAAGGACGGACCGGGCCATGGCGGACAACAGTGCCGGCACCTACGCGGACGAGCCGAGCGGGCGCGCGAGCGACCCGTGGGCGGACGGGGCGGGGGACGGAGCCGGAGCCGGGGGCGGCGGTGGCCGGATCGTGGTCGGCGTCAGCGGCTCGCTCGGCAGCCTCGCCGCCCTGCACCGGGCCGTCGCCGAAGCCCGCCGACTCGACGCCGAGGTGCTCGCCGTGCACTGCTGGACGCCGGTCGGCGGCGAGTTCGGCTACCGCCGCTCGCCGTGCCCGCCGCTGCTCTCCGCCTGCCGCGACGCGGCCGCGACCCGGCTGCGCGAGGCCCTCGACCAGGCCTTCGGCGGCGCCTGGTCGGGCGTCCGGCTGCGCAGTGTGGCCGTCCGCGGCGAGACCGGCCAGGCGCTGGTCCGCTGCGCCGACCGGCCCGGCGACCTGCTCGTGCTCGGCGCGGGCGGTCGCGGGGTACTGGCCCGGGCGCTGCGCCCGTCGATCACCAACTACTGCGTGCGGCACGCGACTTGCCCGGTGCTGGCCGTCCCGAAACCGCCGCTCCAGCGCGAACTGGAGGCCCTGGAGCGCCACCCCCGGACCCGGCTGACGGTGACGGCGTGACCGCCACCCGGCTCTCCCCGTCGGTGTCCGGCGCGGTGGCCCTCACCGCTTCCGCCGCGCTGCTGCCCGTCCTCGCGGTGCTCGGCGAGCTGCGGCCGACCTGGGGTGCCCTCGCCGCCTACGCCGCCCTGTGCGCGGCGGTCGGCCGTCACTCCCGTCCGGTCGCCGCCCCGCTGATCGGCGCGGCCGCCTGGCTCTTCCACAACGGCTTCGTCGAGCACGCCCACGGCACCCTCGCCCTCACCGGCCCCGGCCACGAGGCGGCCCGCCTCCTGCTGTTCACCGCGGCGGCGCTCACCCCCGCCCTCCTCACCGTCCGCCGCCGCACCCCCTATGACCTGGCCGCCTGACCAGCGACGACCACCCCGTTCACCGGTGGTTCGAGCGGGTGTTCCAGGCTGGTAGTGTTCTTCCTGTCGCGAGGGAAGATGATCTCTCGTCAGGCGTCAGTGGTGCTACCAGAGCACGTCCCACTTTCAGTGGGGAGAGTCCGTGCGACCCGGGCCTGGCGCTCCAAGTCGGATGAGGCCCGGCACCCTTCAGGGGGTGCCGGGCCTCGTTCGCGTTTCCAGGGCCGCGGGGTTGGCCCGAGTTGGGTGGCAGGGCTCTGACCTGCTAGTCTTCTTCTCGTCGCGAGGGAGAATGATTCCTCGTCAGGCGTCAGTGGTGCTACCAGAGCACGTCCCACTTTCAGTGGGGAGAGTCCGTGCGACCCGGGCCTGGCGCTCCAAGTCGGGCGAGGCCCGGCACCCTTCACGGGGTGCCGGGCCTCGTTCGCGTTCCGGCCGTTTCTCAGCGCCGGACGCCGTGGACGGCTTCCGGGTCGGTGGGGGAGAGCGGGGCGGCGTCGGCGGCCCCCACGGCACCGGCACCGGCGCCGGCGGCCTTGGCGGCCGGGGGCGGGGTCACGTAGACGGGGGTCGGCTCGGCGCCCGGCTCGCAGGTCTTGGCGATGCGGCCCTTGCCGGCCGGGAGGCTGCCGTCGCGCAGGTACGCGGTGAAGGTGTCGTCCAGGCAGGCGTTGCCGTGGAACAGGATCTCGTGGAAGCTGCCGCCGTTCTGCACGACCAGCTTGGCGTTGGGCAGCGCGTCGCGCATGGCGAGCCCGCCCTCGTACGGGGTGGCGGCGTCCTCGGTGGCCTGGAAGAGCAGCACGGGCGGCAGGCCCTTGCCGGTGATCTTCAGCCGGCCGGCCCGGTTGCCCTCGTAGGGCCAGAACATGCAGGCGGCATTGTACCACATGTTGTTATAGGTGTAGAACGGCGCGACGGCGTCGACCTTGGCCTGGTCCTTCTTCCAGTACTCCCAGTCGCGCGGCCAGGCGTTCTCGGTGCACTGCACCGCGTTGTACGCCGGGAAGGCGCCGTCGTCGGCGCCGGGCGCCGCGTAGCGGTTGTAGGCGATGGCGAGCGGCCGGGTGTCGTGCTGGTTCAGGTAGGCGGAGAGCACGGTGGCCATCCGGGGCCAGCGCAGGAAGTTGTAGCCGCCGCCGTAGAAGGTGTCCTCGAACTCGGCCGGGCCGATCTGCGGCCTCGACCTGGTCGTAGGCCTTGCGGACCGCGGCGGGGTCGGTGCCGAGGTGGTAGACGTCGTCGGCCTTGGCGGTCCAGGCGGTGAAGGCCTCGAAGCGGCGCTGGTGCTCCTTGTCCTGGAGCTTGTTGTGCTCGTACCAGCTGATGGTCGGTCCGACGATGCTGTCGAGGACCATCCGCCGGACCCGGGACGGGAAGAGCTGGCCGTAGGTGGAGCCCAGCGAGGTGCCCCAGGAGCCGCCGTAGAAGTTGATCTTCGGCTCGCCGAGCGCCCGCCGGATGCTGTCCATGTCGCGCGCGCTGTCGACGGTGGTCATGTGCGGGAGCAGCCAGGACCAGTCGGCCGCGCAGTCGGACGCGTAGCCGGCCGCCTTCTTCAGCCAGGCCTTCGCGGTGCCCTGGCCCACCTGGTAGTCGGGGCGCTCGCCGTCGAAGTAGTGCGGGTCGCAGACCACGTGGGGTTCGCTGCCGTTGGTGCCGCGCGGGTCGAAGCCGATCCAGTCGTAGGTCGAGGCGACGTCGGCCGGGAGCTTGGCGGAGATGGAGGCGGGCATCCAGAGCCCGGAGATCCCGGGGCCGCCGGGGTTGAGCAGGATCGGCCCCTGCCGCTTCTCCTTGGGCGCGGTGGCGGGGAGGCGGTCGAGCTTGATCCGGATCTTGCGGCCGTGCGGGTCGGAGTAGTCCACCGGCACGTCGAGCATCGCGCACTCCAGCGCGGGGGTGGCTTCGTCGTGACAGGACTCCCAGACCAGCTTGCCCTGTCCGGTGTCCGCCAGTACGGCGGCGGCGTCCAGGCCGGCCTCGGGGCCGGAGTCGGGTTCGGCGCCGACGGCCGACGCGCCGCCGAGGGCGGCGACGGCGGTGGCCGCGGCGATGAGGGCGATGACTTTTCTCATGGGGAGCATGATGTGATATGTGCAATGTCACAGCCACTCAATTGTCCTCCCGTTATCAAGCTGTGACGGGCCGTCGGACGGTTCGGGGGCGTCCGGTCGTGGTCGGAACGGCTGCCCTGACCTGGTACTGTTCTTCCTGTCGCGAGGGAGAGACTTCCTCGCCAGGCGTCAGCGGTGCTACCAGAGCACGTCCCACTTTCAGTGGGGAGAGTCCGTGCGATCCGGGCCTGGCGCTCCACGGTCGAACGGACCCGACACCTCCTCAGGTGTCGGGTCCGTTCGCGTTTCGCCGGGACGTCAGGGGCGGCCCGCCGCACGGGCCAGCAGTGCCGCCGTCTCCCGGCCCGCCCGGACGGCGTGCTCGGCCTCGGTGGCCACGCAGTGCCCGGCGACCGGGTCGTACTGGGCCAGGATGACGCCGGAGTGGTCGCTGTCGAGCTCCAGGAACTCCGCCGCCGGGGTCAGCAGGACCGCGTTCAGATCGCGCGTGGCGTCGGCCGGGACGAGGAAGTCGCGGGTGCCGTGGACCAGGAACAGCGGGACCGGGCTGGGGCGGCCGGCGAGCGCGGCGAGCAGGACCTCGCCGGTGGTGACGGTCGGCAGGACGTAGCGGGAGGCGATGCCGACGGCCGCCGTGGGGCGCAGTTCGGCCGGGGTCTCCGGGTGGGTGGCCGCGGCTATCGCCTCCTTGCCGGACTTCGACCAGCCGGCCAGCACGAAGCCGAGCGCGGGGTCGCCCCCGTAGTCGGCCGCGTGCAGACGGGCGTGCCGCAGCGAGGCCAGCAGGTGCTCCCGGCCGCCGTCCGGTTCGTCGGAGCGCCAGTCCGGGACCAGGACGAGCAGCCCGTGGCCGGCCGCCTCCCGGGCCAGCGGGACGAGTTCGCGCCGTTCGTCCGGGCCCACACCGTGCCAGAGCAGCACGACCGGCCACGGCCCCTCGGTGCCGGGCGCGGGGCGGTGGACGTCCAGCAGCCGGCCGGGCGCGTACTCGACGGTCTCGAACGGGGTGGTGGCCATGGTCATGCGCGGTTCTCCTCCGGTTCGGACAGGTGTTCCGAGCTGGTACTGTTCTTCCTGTCGCGAGGGAATGATCCCTCGTCAGGCGTCAGTGGTGCTACCAGAGCACGTCCCACTTTCAGTGGGGAGAGTCCGTGCGACCCGGGCCTGGCGCTCCAAGCCGGACGAGGCCCGGCACCCTTCACGGGGTGCCGGGCCTCGTCCGCGTTCGCCTTCCCGGTCCCGTTCCCGGTCCCGTTCCCGCAGGCCCCGGTTCAGGCGACCGGGCGGTCGGAGCCGAGTTCGCGGGAGATCCGCAGGCCGACCTGGGCGACCACCGGGCCGAGCGCGCGGACCCGGGCGGCGGTCATCCGCGAGGTCAGGCCGGAGACCGAGAGCGCGGCGGTGACCTCGCCGGTGTGGTCGAAGATCGGGGCGGCGACGCAGCGGACCTCGGGCTCGTTCTCCCGGTCGTCGATCGAGTAGCCGCGGACCCGGATCCGGGCCAGGTCGGCGCGCAGCCGGGGCTCGTCCGCGATGGTCCAGGCGGTGACGGGCCGCAGCCCGGCCGCGACCACCTCGGTGACCGCCTCCTCGGGCAGCCAGGCCAGCATCGCCTTTCCGGTCGCGGTGCAGTACGCGGGGGCGCGGCTGCCGACCCGGGAGGCCATCCGGACGTTGGTCTCGTCCTCGACCTTGTCCAGGTAGACGATGCCGGGCGCCTGCCAGACGGTCAGGTGGACGGTCTCGCCGGCCTCGCGCTGGAGCCGGCGCAGGTGCTCGGCGGCGACGCTGCGCAGGTCGAGGGTGGAGAGGTAGGCCTGGCCGAGCCGGAGCGAGCCGTGGCCGAGCCGGAACCAGCCGGTCTCCCGGTCGCGGTCGAGCAGGTGCTCGTCGAGCAGCGGGCCGGTCAGCCGCAGCACGGTCGACTTGTTGAGGTCGAGCGCCTCGGCGAGCTGGGCGAGCGGGACGCCGCGCCCGTCGCCGTGGTCGCGGACGTAGCCGAGGACGGACAGGGCCCGGCGCAGCGAGGAGGACTGGTTGCGCTCGCCCGCGGCCTTCCTCGGTCTCGCCGCGCCCGGCGTGTCGGCCGCCTTCTCCGTCATCGGTCCCTTCCCCTCTCGTCCCGCCCGCGGACTGCGGCGGTCGTCGAACCGTACCCCTCGGCGGGGCGTTCGCCGCGTTTTCGATACAGCGTTGTGCACTGCAAAACTTCGCGAACCGGCTCTTGTTGCCCGTGAGCGGCCCCGCCTAACGTCCCTGCCATCGAGCAGGCGACGCGGCCCACCCGAGCGGTCGACCTGCCGTACCCCCGCACCACCACCCCCACATCCATGCGTTCACCGCACCCACCATCGGCCCCGGTCAGGGCCTGCACCGACGTGCCCGTCCCCAGCGGCGCACGTCGCGGCGGCAGCTGTCGGGAGGGGAGGCATCCACCCATGCGCATCGTCAGACGGACCACCGCGGCCGCCGTCCTCGCCGCCACCTGCCTCGCGGCCGCCGCCTGCTCGCCGGGCACGGCGCTGCCGGCCGGCGAGAAGGCCGCCGACGACCGGACCGGCACCCTGCAGGTCTGGCTGTACAACGAGGCGGGCAACGCGGCCAAGGAGGCGGTGGTCGCCAAGGCGGTCGCCGAGTTCCAGGCCTCCCACCAGGGCGCCACGGTCAACGTCAGCTACATCGACACCGACGCCTCGGCCCGCGCCGCCAAGATGAAGGGCGCGTTCAACGACCCCAACAGCGCCCCGGACCTGGTCGAGTTCGGCAACACCGACCTCCCCGGCTACGTCGCCGCCGGCGGCCTCGCCGAGATCGGCGCCGACCTCGACAAGTGGAAGGACAAGGCCGACCTCGACCCGGTGATCGCCAAGACCGCGGTGCTGGACGGCAAGACCTACGGCGTGCCCTGGTGGGTCGCGGTGCGCGCGCTGTACTACCGCACCGACCTGTTCACCGAGGCCGGGCTGGCCGCGCCGACCTCGTACCAGGAGCTCGTCGCCGCCACCGCGAAGATCCACGCCGCGCACCCCGACACCTTCGGCATCGCCGTCGGCGGCAAGTACACCTTCGGCGCGCTGCCGTTCGTCTGGGACGCCGGCGGCGACATCGCCACCAAGGACGGTGGCACGTTCAAGGCGGCGATCAACTCGCCCGCCTCGCAGGCCGGGATCAAGCGCTACACGGACCTGTTCGGCGAGAACGGCTGTCCGGCCCAGCAGTGCGCCGACCTCACCGGCGGCAAGACCGTCGACCTGTTCGCGGCCGGCAAGTCCGCGATGGCGATCCTGCCCAACTCCAGCCGCAGCAAGGTGGACGCGGGCGCGGCCAAGGGCAAGTACGCGGTCGTCCCGCTGCCCGGCGAGAAGCCCGGCTCGATCGCCCCGGCCTTCGCCGGCGGCAACAACCTCGGCGTGATGAAGGCGGCCAAGCACCGCACCCTGGCCGTCGAGTTCGCCGAACTGCTGGCGAGCCCGGCGTACCAGGAGCAGATGTACGACGCGATGGGCAACCTGCCGACGCTGCGGGCGGTCAGCGCCAAGGTGGCCGGCAAGGACGCCTTCCTGAAGCCGTTCACCGACACCATCGCGGCCGGGACCAAGTTCGTGCCGCTGGACCAGGCGTGGACCCAGATCGACGCGCAGGCGGTCATCCCGACCATGCTCCAGCAGGTGGTCACCGGCAAGGCGGACGTCGCGAAGGCCTCCGGCGACGCCGCCACGCAGATCACCTCGGCCTTCGCGGCCCGCTGATCTCCGGCCCCGTCGGCGCATCCAGAGAGCAGGTCCCGTACGTGTCCGCACCCACCACGACCGCCCCGGCGGCGCCGCCTTCCCCGAGCGGGCGACGTCGGGGTACCGGCCCGGCCGCGCCCCCGCGCGGCCGGCGCCGGCCCCCGCTGCTGCTCCTGCTGCCGGCCGCGGTCATCATGATCCCGCTGGTCGCCTACCCGATCTACCAGCTCGGCCTGCTGTCCGTGCTGGACTTCGGCCAGGCCCAGGCCTCCGGCGGGGTGCCGACCAGCTTCGTCGGCCTCGGCAACTACCGGACGATCCTGAGCGACGGGCAGTTCTGGTCGGTGCTCTTGCAGACGATCGGCTTCGCCGCGTTCTGCGTGGTCGCCACCCTGGCCGTCGGTGCCACCCTCGCGGTGCTGCTGACCAAGGTCCGCCGGGTGCCCCGGCTGGTGCTGACCACCGCCGCCATGGCGGCCTGGGCGGCGCCGGCGATGACCGGGTCGACGGTGTGGAGCTTCCTCTTCGACACCAACCTCGGCCTGGTCAACAAGACCCTGGTGAGCCTCGGCCTGGACGGCTTCCACGAGTACAACTGGTTCTACGACAAGTGGACGGCGTTCCTGATCGTCGGCGCCGTGGTCGTCTGGCACTCCTTCCCGTTCGTCATGGTGACGCTGTACGCGGGCATCAAGGCGATCCCGGGCGAGATCCTGGAGGCGGCGGCACTGGACGGCGCCGGCACCTGGACCACCTTCCGCCGGATCACCGCCCCGATGCTCCGGCCGATCCTGACCATCGTGGTGATCCAGTCCGTCATCTGGGACTTCAAGGTCTTCACCCAGATCTACGTGATGACCGAGGGCGGCGGCATCGCCGGCCAGAACCTCGTCCTCAACGTCTACGCCTACCAGAAGGCCTTCGCCTCCTCCCAGTACGGGCTGGGCGCGGCCATCGGCGTGATCATGCTGCTGATCCTGGTCGTCCCGACCGTCCTCTACATCCGCTCGCTGCGCCGGACGGGGAACGAGATATGAAGACCCGTAGCCGTCGGCGGTACGCCGCCGACACGACCGCCCTCGTGGTGGCCGCCGTCACCGCCTTCCCGATCTACTGGATGGTGCTGTCGGCCTTCAAGCCGAAGGGCGAGGTGCAGTCGCTGGACCCCCGGCCGTGGACCGCCCACCCGACGCTGGACAGCTTCCGCCAGGTGCTCAGCGTCGACGGCTTCGGCCGGTACTTCCTCAACAGCCTGGTCATCGCGCTGTCGGTGGTGGCGCTGTCGGCGCTGGTGGTGTTCCTCGCGGCGGTCGCGGTGACCCGGTTCCGGTTCCGCTTCCGCACCACCGTCATGGTGATGTTCCTGATCGCCCAGATGATCCCGGTCGAGGCGCTGACCATCCCGCTGTTCTTCATGTTCCGGGACGCGGGCCGGTTCGCGCCGGGCGTCGGCCTGAACACCCTGGCCTCGCTGATCCTGGTGCAGCTGGCGTTCTCGCTGCCGTTCGGGATCTGGATGATGCGCGGCTTCGTCGCCGCCGTGCCGGTCTCGATCGAGGAGGCCGCGCAGATCGACGGCGCCGGCCGGACCCGCATCCTGTGGACCATCCTGCTGCCGCTGGTCGCCCCGGGCCTCGCCGCGACCAGCGTGTTCTCCTTCATCGCGGCGTGGAACGACTTCGTCTTCGCCAAGACCTTCATCATCAGCGCGACCGACAACCAGACCCTCCCCTCCGCGCTGCTGGTCTTCTTCAAACCGGACGAGAACGACTGGGGCGGCATCATGGCCGCCTCGACGCTGATGACCGTGCCGGTGCTGATCTTCTTCATCGCGGTGCAGCGCAAGCTGGTCTCCGGGCTGGCCGGCGCGGTCAAGGACTGAAAGTCCGTGGTGGAGGAGCTGCGGCGGGTGTAGCGTCCGGCCCGTGGAGGTGGGGTTCATGGACCGGGGGCGTGCCGACGGGCAACTCGCGCAGATCGCCGAGACGGTGGGCCTCGCCCGCCGTCTCGGCACCCGTGTCTGGCTGCGCGGCGGCTGGGCGATGGACTTCTTCCTCGGCGAGGTGACCCGCCCGCACGAGGACATCGACTGGTTCGTGCCGGCCGCCGAGGCCGCCGTGCTCGCGGCGGGGCTGCGGGAGCTCGGGTACGAGCCGCTGGACGGGGTGCCGCCGGAGCAGCAGCTCGACTTCGTCAAGGACGGGCTGGAGTCCAGCTTCACCCTGGTCGAGCCGACGGCGGACGGCCGGGTGCTGGTGGCCGGCGGCCCCTGGGCGGGGACGGCCTGGCCGGCGGGGCTGCTGGACGGGCCGCCCGGTGCGCTCGGCGGCGTCGGCTGCCCGGTCGTCGCGCCCGAGGCGCAGATCGAGATCAAGCGGACGATGCCGGTCTGGGACCCGCGCCGCCCGCGCCGGGCGAAGGACGCCGAGGACATCGCCCGGCTCCGGGCCGCCCTGGACGCGCCGTCCGGTGGTCGGCCAGGTCCGGACGGGAAGGTCTAGGCCGCCAGGGTCTGCTCCGCCGAGGGGGCGCCGATCAGGGTGAACACCGCGCCGCCGTCGTCCCGGACCACGGCCCGGCGGCCGAACGGGGTCGGCTCGGGGTCGCTGAGCACCGTGCCGCCCAGCTCGCGCACCCGCTCCGTCGCGAGGTCGGTGTCGGCGGCGCCGAACTGGACCGCCCAGCCGGGCACCGGCCGCCGCCCGATCCCGCCGGCCGGCAGCCCGTCGACCCGGAACACCGTGGCGCCGTCGACCTCGCGCCCGTACGCGTAGCCGAAGACCCGCCGGTAGAACGCCCGGGCGGTGTCCGGGTCGGGGGAGTGCTGCTCGCTCCAGCTGAACGCGGCCGGTTCGTCGACCAGGCCCGCGCCCTGCCAGAGCAGCCCCTGCCGGAGGCCGAACACCGCGCCGACCGGGTCGGCCGCGATCGCCGCCCAGCCCTGGTCGGGCACCTCGTACGGCTCCCGGAGGATCCGCCCGCCGGCCGCCCGGACCGCCTCGGCCGCCCGCGCGACGTCGGCCACCGCGAGGTAGGTCGTCCAGGACTGCTCGGCGCCGGGCGGCCGCGCGGTGAGGCCGGCGACCTGGGCCCCGCGCAGGGTGGCGACGGTCCAGCCGGGCAGTTCGACGAACTCCCATTCGAACAGGCCGCCGTAGAAGCGCCGCGCCCGCCCGAGGTTCAGCGCGCCCAGCTCGACCCAGCAGGGGACGCCCTCGTGGTACCGGCCCGCCTTCGGCATGCCGCAGCCTCCTCGCCCCGGGTGTCCTCGGCCCGGGTGTCCCTCGGCCCGGGTGTCCGCGCCCCCGGCCAGCGTCCGTCCGGGCGGGGCGGCGGGCAACCGGGCGGAGGGCCGGGCGGGCCGCTCAGGAGACGCCGAGCGGGCGGAACTGGATGCTGATCCGCGGCCCCACCGGCCGGGCCGTCTTCGGCACCGCGTGCTCCCAGGTCCGCTGGCAGGAGCCGCCCATCACCAGCAGGTCCCCGTGGCCCAGCGGGTGCCGCAGCACCGGTCCGCCGCCGCCCCGGGGCCGCAGCAGCAGCGCGCGCGGCTCGCCGACCGAGACGATCGCCACCATGGTGTCCTCGCGCGCCCCGCGGCCGATCCGGTCGCCGTGCCAGGCCACGCTGTCCCGCCCGTCCCGGTAGTAGCAGAGCCCCAGGGTGCGGAACGGTTCGCCCAGCTCGCGGGCGTAGTGGGCGCTCAGCGCCGCCCGGGCCGCGCCCAGCGCCGGGTGCGGCGGCGGGTCGCCCTCCCGGCAGGAGGCGAGCAGCCGGGGGACCTCGACGGTCCGCTCGTACATCTCGCGCCGCTCGGCCCGCCAGGGCACCTCGGCGGCCAGCTGTTCGAACAGCTGGTCCGCGCCGCGCAGCCACCCGGGCAGGACGTCCACCCAGGCGCCCGCGCCCAGCACCTCCCGGCGCGGGCCGGCCGGCGGCCCGAGCGGTCCGAGGGTGACGCCGGTCTGCGCGGGGTCGTCGAACAGGGAGGGCTGGAGGTGGACGGTGGCGGTGCGCATGGGTCCAGCGTACGCCGAGAATCGAACAGATATCCGAATGGTGGGGTCGGGCAGGGTTCAGAGCGGGACCACCGTGAGGGTCCGCTCGAAGAAGTTGGTGACGTAGAGCCGCGTTCCGTCCGGGCTCACCGCGACGCCGCGCGGTCCGCCCGGGACGGTGATCGTGCGGGCGACGGAGCGGCTGTCGAGGTCGATCACGGAGACGGTGTCGAACGGGAAGTGGGCCACGTACAGCCGCTCGCTGTGCCGGTCGACCGCCACGCCGTACGGGCCTCGGGGGACCGTGATCACCGCCTGCGGCTGGGCGGGCGTCGGTCCCTTCACGTGGAGGGTGAGGTTGGCGGCGTCGTGCACGGTGATCGTGCCCTCGAAGTAGTTGCTCGCGTAGAACTGGTTGGCGTCCGCGGCGATGCCGACCGGGAAGTCGATGCCGGTGAGGGTGCCGAGGGGCTTGGTGAGGAGGTCGGAGACCATCACCTGGTTGTCGATGGCGTTGGCGATCAGCAGCAGCTCGGGGTGTTCGGTGAGCGCCAGCCCGTACGGCCGGGCGTTCATGCCGGAGTCGAGGGCGATCGTGCCGGTGTCGGTGTCGTAGACCTTGACGAAGGTGGAGCTGTTCTCGGCGACGTAGAGGCGCTTGCCGCCGAGGTCGACCGCGACGCCGTACGGGCCGGTGGCGACCGGGAAGGTCGTCGCGACCGTGTTCGACGTGGCGTCGATGACGCTCACCGTCCCGTCGAGGAAGTTGGTGACGTAGACCCGCAGGCCGTCGCGGCTCGCCGCCACGCTGTGCGGGCCCTCGCCCACCGGGATCGTCTCGAAGGCGGGGCGGCCGGCGCGGTCCGGGCCGGTGGCGGGGGTGGTGGAGACTGACATGCTCGGCTCCTAGGTGCAGCCGCAGGCAGGCAGGTGGGATGGGCGGCGTCCGCCGGAGGGTTCGGGTCGCCTGGCGCGGAGAAGGCCGTCGCACTTCGATCGTACGCCCACCGATCGTCGGCGGCCGTGGGGCCGGAACGCCGTGACAGCGCGTTGCCGTGACGCTGTGTCGCCGCGGCCGGTCCCGCCGCTCCCCGGTCCTATCGCAAGCGGTGTCCGAAACCCACCGGCGTGGCCGACAACAGGCCAACGTCCCCCACCAGGTGGGTCGGTCGTTCGTGAGGCGTACAAGCGTCCGGGCAGGGGATTTATCCGACGATCGGATCTGACGGAGCGTCAAAGGATGGCCGAATAGCGGCCCTAGTGGTGTGAATATGCCATTGGAATGTTCGTCAGATGAATTCCGGCAGTAGCCTTCCGTGTCGAACCCGCCACTGCTCGTGGCGGTTCGGCCGGTGTCCGGCGGGTACGCCCGGCTGCGCCCAATCCTCCCCGAACCCTCCGAAGGAGCCCGAGTGCCGGGTATCGACGAGTGCCTGTCCGAGGCGATGACGATCGCCGGAGCCCGCGCCGCCAGTCTGATCGACTGGAGCAGCGGGCTCGCCCTGGGCAGCGTCGGGGTCAGTCCGACCGGAGACCACGACACCACCGCCGCGGAGGCGACCGACCTGGTGCGGGCCGCGGTCGAGGGCGCGACCTTCACCTCCTCGGAGGACCGGAAGACACCGCTGCAGGACATCATCGTCACCGCCGGCCGCAGCTACCACCTGCTTTGCTTCATCGATACCGTCTTCGACAGCCGACTCGTCCTGCACCTCTGGCTGGACCGCACCGAGGGCAACCTCGCCGGGGCCCGCTACCGCCTCCAGTCGCTCGCCGAGGAGCTGGTGCTCGGATGACGAACCACACCGTCGGTGACGGCGGCGGGCGCGGTGACGGCGGCGGTCGAGGCGACCTGGCCACCGGGACCGTCGCCGGGTTTCGGCCACCGGACGCGCCGCCGGACACGCTGCCGGACGCTTCAACGACCGCGCCGGCGGCCGTTCCGGTCCCCGTCCGCCCCGGGTGGACCCCCGGCGCGGCCGTCGAACGGCTCGCCGCCGAATGCGCCACCGGCGCCCTGCGCGGTCCCGCCGGCACCGTCTACCTCGTCGACGGCCTGGTCGCGCACGCCGAGTCCGACCGGGCGCCCGGCCTGGCCACCCTGCTCACCGTCTGCGGCCGGGTCGCCCCCGAGGCCTGGGAGGAGGCCGTCCACCGGTTCGGCCCGTACGCCCGGGTCGGCGAGGCGCTGGTCGAACACGGCCGGCTCACCCGCGGCGAACTCGAACTCTGCCACCTCGGCGCCCTGTACGAACCGACGCTGCACCTGCCGGGCGTCGAACTCGCGGTGCTGGTCGGCGTCCCCGCCGGGGACGGCGACGAACGGCTGGTCGCCCTGG
>NZ_JBFBDO010000106.1:0-27794 GCF_040683335.1 Kitasatospora sp. NPDC093806 | reverse complement strand
CTCCGCCGAGGCCCGCTTGCGCAACGAGCCGCGCGCGTACGCGCCGAGCCGGTTGGCGTACGCCTCGCAGTCCCGCTCCTGGCCCCGAAGCCGGCGCCGTCGACCGCCGCGCCCGGTCCGGCCGCGGCCACCACGCCGGCGGCCTCGCCGACGCCCGCGCCGTCCAAGTCCGCGTCGACGCCGCCGCCGACCCGGCCGCCGGTGCCGACGCCGGTCGTGCCGACGCCCGAGCTGCCGCCGCTGCCCACGCCGGAGGTGCCGGTGCTGCCGACGCCCGAGGTGCCGGTCGTCCCCACGCCCACCGTCACGCCGAGCGTGCCGCCGACCCTCTCGCCAACGCCCCCGGTGCCCCAGCCGACCGACTTCTGGGCCGACGACCTGCCGGTCCTGAAGCCCGGCAACAACCGGGTCCCGCCGCCGGGGCCGAGCATCCGGCAGAAGGGCAGCGACTGGTTCTGGCAGCGTGACGCGGTCTCCATCGACGGTGCCGACCACGCGCACGGCATCAGCGTGCACGCGCCGGCCACCACGCTGATCGACCTCAACCGCAGCTGCACGTCCTTCGACGCGGTGGCGGGGATGGACGACCTGACCGTCTCCATCGGCGGGGTGGTCTTCTCGGTGCAGGGCGGCGACGGGCGCACGCTGTGGACCTCGCCCGCGCTGCGGGCGGGGGACGCGGCGGTGCCGGTGCACGTGTCGCTGGCCGGGCAGAAGTCGATCCGGCTGGTGGTGCAGCCGGCGAACGGCATCTGGTCGTCGCTGAACATGGCGGACTGGGCCGAGGCCCGCTTCAGGTGCGGCTGAGCGCACGGGCGAAGCGGGCCTCGGGGGAGCGTGGCGGTGCCCAGGGGCGTGACCGCGTCCCGGGGGGCGTGACCGCGCCCTGGGGGGCGTGGCGGTGTCCCGGGGAGTCTCCGTGGGTTGTGGGCTTCCCGGGGCGGGTGGTGCGGGTCAGATGGCGCAGGAGCCGTCCGCGCAGGCCTCGCCGGCCGGGGCGACCGGCACCGGCGCGGGGCGGCGCTCGCCGAGCTCGCCGGCGACCTGGTCCAGCACCCGGCGGAAGGTCTCCGCCTCCTGGCCGCCCTGGACCGCCCACTTGCCCTCGAAGACGAAGGTCGGCACGGCGGAGATGCCCAGTTCGCGGGCCTCGGCCAGCTGCGCGCGGACCTCGGCGGCGCCCTCCTCGCCCGCGAGGTAGGCGGTCACCCGGTCGCGGTCCAGGCCCGCCTCGACCGCGACGTCGGTGAGCGCGGCACGGTCGCCGACGTCCACGCCGTCGGTGAAGTGCGCCTTGAGCAGCGCCTCCTTGAGCCGGCCCTGGGCGGCCGCGCCGTACTCCGTCTCGGCGAGGTGCAGCAGACGGTGGCCGAGGAAGGTGTTGGCGTGCAGGGCCGAGTCGAAGTCGTAGGTGATGCCCTCGGCGAGGCCCAGTTCGGCCACCCGGGCGTCCATCGCGACGGACTGCGGGCCGTAGCGCTCGGCCAGCCACGCGCGGTGCGGGCTCGCCGTCGCGGGCGCGTCCGGCACCAGCTGGTACGGCCGGTAGACCACCTCGACGTCCTCCTTGCCGGCGAAGCCTTCGAGTGCCTGCTCGAAGCGACGCTTGCCGATGTAGCACCAGGGGCAGGCGATGTCGGAGTAGATCTCGACCTTCATGACGGGGGCTCCAGGGGTGGGGAGGGATGCGGTCCGAGATAGGTGAACGGTGAACCATCTCGGGGCATTCCCCGCAGGTCGGGCGGTGTGACGCGGGCCTCGGGCGGGGGGCACGCGGGGTTCGGGCGGGGGGCGCGCGGGCCTCGGGCGGGGGGCGCGCGGGGTTCGGCCCTTGGTGGGTTTGGTGGGTTTTGTGGGTTTGGTGGGCTTGGTGGGGGTGTGGGGTTCAGGCCTCGGGTGGGGCGGGGACCACCAGGACCGGGCAGGCCGCGTGGTGGACCAGGGCGCCGCTCACCGAACCCAGCAGGAGGCGGGTGAAGCCGCCGTTGCCCCGGGTGCCGGCCACCACCGTGTGCTGGCGGGCCGAGGCCGCGAGCAGGACCTCGATCACGTTGCCGAGCACCACGTGGAGCGACAGTTCGCCGGTGTACGGGTGGGGGCGGGCCTGCTGGACGGCGGCGACCGAGCGGCGCAGGCCGTCCGCCATCGACTCGACCAGGGTCTCCACGCTCTCCTGGACCAGCTCGGCCATACCGGGCGGGTAGCCGGTAGGCGCCGGATTGACGACGGCGAGCACGTACAGGGGCAGGCCGAACACCTCGGCCTCGGTCATCGCCCGGTCCAGCGCCCAGAGCGAGCCGTCCGAACCGTCGCACGCCGCCAGCACCCCCGGCGGGCGGCCCGTGGGCGGGCGGCCGAGCACCGACAGCACGACGGGGACGGACGGGTCCGGGCTGGCGCTGGTCACCAGGGCCTCCGTGGGGGCTAGGGGAGCAAGGGGGCGGCGAGGGGGGGACGGGCAGGACTGACGCTCCGCCATGATTGCCGCCCCGTGCCACCGAACGGCCCAGCCGCGCCGGACGCGCGGGGCCGGGCTTGGAGGCGAATATGTAGACCGGTCCACTGATTTTTCTCCTGTTTCGGTAGACCGGTCTACATATTCGGGGACGGCGAGGCGCCGGGGAACGGCGGGCGCGCACAGGAAGTCGGACGGGCCGACTTCCTAATCCGGGAGGGCGTGAAGGGTGGGTGGAGTATGTAGACCGGTCTGCATATTCCTGGGTGGGAAGGGGCGGCCAGGGGCGGGGGCCGGGGACGGCCGGGCCTCCGGGGTGGTCAGGCGAAGTGGGGGCGGGTGAGGGCGGGGTGGGTGGGGTGGGGGAGGCCGGTCCAGCAGGCGCCGTGGCGGCGGGCGCGGATGCGGCGGAGCCAGAGTTCGGTGGCGACCAGGTCGGCGAGGCCCGGGAGGGCGGCGGGCGGGAGGGGCGAGGCCGGGTCGGCGGCACGGGTGAGGGCGGCGCGGACGGCCGGGAGGTCGATCAGGCCGGCCTCCGCGAGCAAGGGCGCGTCGAAGAGTTCGGCCAGTCCGTCGGCGGCGAGCCGCAGGCCCGCCCGGGTGGCGGCGGTGCGGTCCGGGCGGGGGCCGCGCCCCCAGTCGGCCGGGAGGTCGGTGCGTCCGGCGCCGGCGAGGACGGCGTGCAGCAGCGCCGGCCGGGCGCCGGGCTGGAGCCGGACCTCGTCCGGGAGCAGCCGGGCCGCCCGCACCACCTGGTTGTCGAGGAAGGGCGCGTGCAGTCGTTGGCCGGGCTGTTCGGTGGCGTGCACCAGCGTGCGGAATCCGCGCGCGTGCCGGTGGAGGGCGTGCCGGGCCCGGTGCGCGCCCGGGTGTTCGCCGGGCGCCGGTTCGCGCGCCGCCAGGCGGAGCCGCAGCGCGACGGCGGAGAGCGCCTCGTCGGAGAGCCAGCGGGCGGCCGGGCCCGGGACCAGCCAGGCGAGGTCGTCGGCCGAGCGGGCGCCCGCCGTGCCGCCGCCGTCGGGGGTCCGGCGCAGGGTCAGTCGCACGGCCACGTCGTCGAGCGCGTCCGCGTACCGGATCCGGGCGAGCCGGTGGGCGGCGCGGACCACGGTGAGCGGGGTCCGCAGCGCACCGGTCAGGACGCCGGCGGCCGCCCGGTCGGCACCGGCCAACGCGGCCACCGGGGAGAGGAGTTCGCGTGACCGGCCGGCCCGGACCAGGTCGGCGAGCCGGGCCGGGTGCCCGTCCAGGACCTGCCGGGCGCCGTAGCCGGTGAGGTGGTCGGTGCCGCCCGCGTCGAACCGGGCCCCGGCGCGGGCGGCGGTGACCAGTTCCGGTCCGGGCTCGTCGGTGAGCCGTCCGTCCGTCGGGTCGGCGCGCAGGTCCGCGTACGGGAGGGTGTCCGGGCCCGGGACGAGCACGGTGCGGCGCAGTCGCGGGGTGTCCGGGGCGAGCACCGGGGCACCCGGGCCGGGGACGGAGGAGGAGGAGGAGTCGGGGCCGGGGTCGGCAGCGGAGTCGGGACCGGGGGCCTCGCCGAAGGTGACGGCGGCGACCGGTTCGGGGCCGGACCGCGGCCGGGCGGCCGGGCGGGCCCAGGAGCCCTTGACCGCCCCGGTGCGGGCGGTCGCCCGGTCGTCCGCCGGGCCGTCCGCCGGTTCGTCCCCCCGGTCGGATTCGGCGGCCGGCGGTCCCACCTGGCGCGGGACGGCGACCGTCGACAGCACGGCGGGCGCCACGACGGCCGGCGGCACCGCGGCGGCGAGCAGGGCGACGGTGGCGGAGGCCGTCCCGTACGAGAGGTCGACGCCGAGCCGGGCCCGCCCCGGCGCCCCGGCCGGGCTGGTGCGCACCCGGAAGCGGACCGACTCCAGCAGCGCCCGGGTGAGTTCCCGGACGGCGGCCGCCTCGCCGCGCGGCCGCGCCCCGTCGGTGCCCGGCTCGTCGTACCCGGAGAGGTACGGGACCCCGTCGCGGACGGCCAGCGCGTGGCCCGGCGGCACCCGCCGCACCCCGAGGTAGGGCGTGCCGGTGCCGAGCGCCTCCGGTGCCTCGGGGCAGGCCAGCCGGGCGGCGAGGTGGCCGGTGTCCAGGGGCGCGCCGACCAGGTCGGCGAGCGGCAGGGCGGCGGTGGCGTACGCGGTGCCGCCGGCCCACGGGGTGTGGAAGACGGGCTGGGCGCCGGCCAGGTCGGTGAGCAGGACGGTGGAGCGGGTGCCGCTGCGCAGCACCACGGTGTAGCTGCCGGGCCAGGTGGTGAGGTGGCGGACGGCGCCGCCGCGGGCGGCAGCCAGACCGGCGGCGAGTTCGGCGTCGGTGGCGCCGCAGTGCCCGAGGACGGCGAGGCGGGTGGTGGCGGGGGTGGCTTCGACCTGGTCCGGGGCGGTGGGGCCGGTGGTGACCACGGCGGGGGCGCCGGGCCGGAGGGTGACCAGGCGGATCTCCTCGGGGCGCCAGTCGCCCACCGCCCAGAGCGGGTCGGGGCCGGTCCACAGGGGGCGCGCGGCGATCGGCGCCACCGCGCCGGGGGGCTCGTGCGCCGGCGCGCCCGGTCGGGGCACGCCCGTGCACCAGCCCGTCAGCCACCGCATCGCGCCTCCACCGCACGAGGACCTGCACCACGCGACGACCTGCACCACGCGACCGCTCACGTCACGCGGCCACGCGTGCCGCGCGACGATCCGCGATCCGCGTCGCACGACGAACCGCACCGCACGACCCGTCCGCACCGCACGACGCGTCCGCACCGGGCGACACGTCCGCACCGGGCGGACGCGTGCGCCGCCGGGCGGGCGCCCACCGTGATCCGGCGCGCCGTCAGAAGACATGGTGCCACCGCTTGCGCGTCCGGTGACCGGAGTTGTCGTTTCCGGTCCGCCGACGGGCGGTGACTCGCCGGGCGACCCCGTCACGGCGCGAACGCCCGTACGAGCGCCCGTACGAGCGCCCCCGCGAGGCGGCCCGGGCCTCCCCCTCCTCGGCCCGGACCGCCCCTCACGTCGCCTTGTCATGGCCATCGCGAGATGGCCGAAAGGCGTCGCTCTGCCCGGGAGGGCATCCGCATGCCCTCCCGGACGTCGCCACCGCCCGCGGGGATGTAGGCGGTGGCATCCCCCGGCCCGCCGGGTCCTCGACGGCGGGCCGACCCACGACCACCAGCGAATCGCCGACCAGCCGGTCGGGCCAGGGGGCACGGCCGGGCGCACATCGACACGGGACCGGAGCACGACCCTCCGGCGCGCATCCGGAGCACCCCCGGACGGCCGGATCCGGGTGGTCCGGACCAAGTGACCGGACCGCCGGCCGCGGATGCCCGGGTGCGGTATCCCGCCATCCGGAATGCGGCCTCTTAACCCTCGGAACGCGTCCGACTACTCTAGGTACAGCAGCTTCGACCCGGCGTCGCCCGGGCCCCGCGCACAAGGCCGCAGGAGGTGCCGCCGCCCCCATGACCGTCAGCCCACGAGGACCGAACGAACGGCTCGGCACGCTCCTGACCCTGGCCCAGATCAGCAACGCCGGCCTGGCCCGCCGTGTCAACGACCTTGGCGCCCAACGCGGGTTGACGCTCCGCTACGACAAGACCTCGGTCGCCCGCTGGGTCAGCAAGGGCATGGTGCCGCAGGGCCCCGTCCCGCACCTGATCGCCACCGCGATCGGCGGCAAGCTCGGCCGGCCGGTCCCACTGGAGGAGATCGGCCTCGGCGACACCGACCCGGCGCCCGAACTCGGCCTGGCCTTCCCGCGCGAGGTCTCCGAGGCGGTCCGCTCCGCCACCGACCTCTGGCGGGTCGACCTCGACCTGCGGCGCGGCCCCGGCGGCGGCCGCTGGAGCGACAGCCTGGCCGGCACCTTCTCGGTCTCGGCGTACGCGACCCCGGTCTCGCGCTGGCTGATCACCCCGGCCGACGGCTCGGTGGCCCGCGAGCTGCCGCGCGCCCCCGCCGAGGCGGGCTCGTACCGGGTCGGCCACTCCGACGCCGCCAAGCTCCGCGAGGCCGCCCAGGAGGCCCGCCGCTGGGACTCCAAGTACGGCGGCGGGGACTGGCGTTCGTCGATGGTGCCGGAGTGCCTGCGGGTCGAGGCGGCGCCGCTGCTGCTCGCCTCGTACAGCGACGCGGTGGGCCGGGCGCTGTTCGGCGCGACCGCCGAACTCACCAGGCTGGCCGGGTGGATGGCCTTCGACACCGGTCAGCACGAGGCCGCCCAGCGCTACTACATCCAGGCCCTGCGGCTGGCCCGGGCGGCGGCGGACGTCCCGCTCGGCGGCTACGTGCTGGCCTCGATGAGCCTGCAGGCCGGCTACCGGGGCTTCGCCGAGGAGGCCGTCGACCTCGCCCAGGCCGCGCTGGAACGCAACCGCGGTCTGGCCACCGCCCGCACGATGAGCTTCTTCCACCTCGTCGAGGCCCGGGCCCAGGCCAAGGCCCGGAACGCGGCGGCGTGCGCGACGGCGCTCGGGGCGGCGGAGAGCGCACTCGAACGGGCCCGCGCCGGGGATCCCGATCCGGCGTGGATCGACTTCTACGCCTACGACCGGCTCGCCGCCGACGCCGCCGAGTGCTTCCGCGACCTCGGGGTGCCGTCCAAGGTCCGCCAGTTCACCCGCGAGGCGCTGGCCCGGCCCACCGAGGGCTTCGTCCGCTCGCACGGCCTGCGGCTGGTGGTCTCCGCGATGGCCGAGGCCGAGGCGGGCAACCTGGACGCGGCGGTCGCGGCCGGCGAACGCGCCGTCGAGGTGGCCGGCCGGATCTCCTCGCAGCGCAGCCGCGAGTACGTGGTGGAGATGCTGCGCCGGCTGGAGCCGTTCCAGGGCGAGCGCCGGGTCCGCGAGCTGGCCGAACGCGCCCGCGCCGTCATCGTCGCCCCGGCGTAGCCGAAGGAGGCGGAGCGCCCGGCGATCCGGGGCACCCGGAGTTCGGGCACCCGGAGTTGGGGAGCGCCCGGAGTCGGGGGCGCCCGGCAATTCGGGCGGGCGGTAATTCGGGTGCACGGACGGGAGAGGCCTGGCTATGGTTTCTCTCGTCCAGGTGCGCAGGCAGAGGTTACTTCCACTTCTAATGGGCGGGTCGCGGGTTCGAGTCCCGCCATCGGCTTTTCCGGGCCGGTGTAGCTCAGTCGGTAGAGCAGCTATGTCACCTCAGCCGTCATCGATCTCTGGACACCCATTCGTGAACCAATAGCGATATCCGCACCTCCCGGTGCGATGGCAGCGGTTACTTCTTGGTAGGGCGTCCTCGGACGCCGCGGTTCAAATCCGCGAAAAACCGCCGCCGCCCCGATCTCGGGAGGCGCCCTCTCCTTCGGCATGCCTCCCTCCGATTCCACGCCCGGCAGGGGGGTTCCACCGTGTCCCGCTTCAACGTCCGCAAGAGCAAGCCGACTCCGACCTCACCCGTGACGACGACCGGGCAGCGGACCGTCAACCACAACGGCGGCGACGGATTCCTCCGCACCCCGAAGTCGGAGCTCTTCCTGCTCGCCGTCGCCAACATGGTCGGCCAGGGCACCTTCCACGAGTCGGGCCGCGACCGCGACGACCGCTACACCGCGCTGGTGCGCGAACTCGCCGTGAGCGACCCCGAGTGGACCCTCGGCCTGCTGCGCTGGCTGCGCCACGAGGCCCAGCTGCGCACCGCCGCGCTGGTCGGCGCCGCCGAGTTCACCCGGGCCCGGCTGGACGCCGGCACGCCCGGCTACTCCCGGCAGGCCGTCGACGCGGTGCTGCGCCGCGCCGACGAGCCCGGCGAACTGCTCGCCTACTGGACGTCGCACTACGGCCGCGCACTGCCGAAGCCGGTCAAGCGCGGTGTCGCGGACGCCGTCCGCCGGCTCTACGACGCGCGGGCGCTGCTCAAGTACGACACCGCGACCAAGGGCTACCGCTTCGGCGACGTGCTGGAGCTGACCCACCCGTCGCCGGATCCGGACAAGCCGTGGCAGGGCGAGCTGTTCCGCTACGCGCTGGACCGCCGGCACCGTCCCGACGAGGCCGTCCCGCCCGCCGCGCTCCCGCTGCTCACCGCCAACCGCGAGCTGCTCGCGCTCCCCGTCGAGCGGCGCCGGGCCGTGGTGACCGGCCCGGACGGCGCCGAGCGGCTGGCCGCCGCCGGGATCACCTGGGAGGCGCTGGCCGGCTGGCTGCAGGGGCCGCTGGACGCGGCCGTCTGGTCGGCGGTCATCCCGTCGATGGGCCCGATGGCGCTGGTCCGCAACCTGCGCAACTTCGACCAGGCCGAGGTCCCGGACGAGGTCGCGGCGGCGGTGGCCCGGCGGATCTCCGACCGGGGCGAGGTGCGCCGTTCCCGCCAGTTCCCGTTCCGCTACCTGGCCGCCTACCGGCACGCGCCGTCGCTGCGCTGGGGGCACGCGCTGGAGACCGCGCTCTCCCACTCGCTCGCCAACGTGCCCGCGCTGCCCGGCCGGACGCTGGTCCTGGTCGACCGGTCCGGCTCGATGTTCGACCGGCCGAGCGAGCGGACCAAGCTCAACCGGGCCGACTCGGCCGCGATCTTCGGCACCGCGCTGAAAGTCCGCGCCGCCGACGCCGACCTGGTCGAGTTCGGCTGGGGCAGCCGGGTCGTCCCGGTCGGCAAGGGCGAGCCGCTGCTGCGGGTGCTGGACCGGTTCGGCAACCTCGGCGGCACCGACACCGCGAAGGCCGTGCAGACCAACTACCGGGGCCACGACCGGGTGGTGATCGTCACCGACGAGCAGACCGGTCCGGGCTCCCGGGGCGGCGACCCGCTGCAGGCCGTCCCGGCGCACGTGCCGGTCTACACCTGGAACCTGGCCGGCTACGCGCCCGGCCACGCGCCGGGCGGGCCGAACCGGCACACCTTCGGCGGGCTGACCGACGCCGCCTTCCGGCTGGTCCCGATCCTGGAGGCCGGGCGGAACGCGGACTGGCCGTGGTTGGCCGAGAAGCGCCGCTGAGACCCTCTCGACCCGCACCGGCCGGCGTGGCAGCATCGCGGGCGTGACTGCGACGCGTGTCCGGCAGCATCGCGGGCGTGACCGCGCCGCGGGCGGCTGGGCCGGTCGGGACGAGGCGGAGACGAGGGGCGGACCGTGCGGTACGACGTCGACGTGCTGGTGGTGGGGGGCGGGATCGTCGGGCTCGCCACGGCGTACGCGCTGACCCGGGAGCGGCCCGGGCTCCGGCTCACCGTGCTGGAGAAGGAGCCCGGGCTGGCCGCGCACCAGACCGGGCGCAACAGCGGGGTGATCCACAGCGGGGTCTACTACCGGCCGGGCTCGTTCAAGGCCCGGTACGCGGTGGCCGGGGCGGGCGAGATGGTGGAGTTCTGCCGCGCCCACGACGTCCCGTACGAGGTCACCGGGAAGCTGATCGTCGCCACCGGGCCGGGCGAGCTGGACCGGCTGCGGGCGCTGGCCGACCGGGGCCGGGCCAACGCGATCCCGGTCACCGAGCTCGACCGCCGGGGCATCGTCGAGTACGAGCCACACGTCACCGGAATCGCCGGGCTGCACATCGGCACCACCGGCATCTGCGACTTCCCCGCCGTTGCCGCCACCTACGCCCGGCTGGCCCGCGAGGCCGGGGCGGAGATCCGGACCGGCGTAGAGCTGCGCGCGGTCGCCCGGCGGGCGGACGGCGTCACCGTGCAGACCTCGGCCGGCGAACTGCGCTGCCAGGTGCTGGTGAACTGCGCGGGCCTGCACAGCGACCGGATCGCCCGGCTGGCCGGCGACGACCCCGGGGTGCGGATCGTGCCGTTCCGCGGCGAGTACTACGAACTCGTCAAGGAGCGGCGGGAGTTGGTCCGGGGCCTGGTCTACCCGGTGCCCGACCCGGCGTTCCCGTTCCTCGGCGTCCACCTGACCCGGGGCATCCACGGCGACGTGCACGTCGGCCCGAACGCCGTCCCGGCGCTGGCCCGCGAGGGCTACGACTGGCGCACCGTCCGGCCGCGCGACCTCGCCGACACGCTCACCTTCCCGGGCACCTGGCAGATCGCCCGCCGGCACTGGCGCTACGAGGTGGGCGAGTTGCACCGCTCGCTGTCCAAGCGGGCGTTCACCACCGCCGTCCGGCGGCTGCTGCCCGCCGTCACCGCGGCCGACCTGGTCCGGACCACGGCGGGCGTGCGGGCCCAGGCGGTGGCCCGGGACGGCTCGCTGCTGGACGACTTCGCCTTCGCCGGGTTCGACCCCGACGAGCCGCGCTCCACCCGCCGCCTGGTGCACGTGCTGAACGCGCCCTCGCCGGCCGCGACGGCCTCGCTCCCGATCGGCCGCGAGGTGGCCCGCCGGGCCCTGGCCGCGCTGGCGGCGGGCGGGTGAGGCGCGCACCGGTCGGCGGGCGCGCACCGGTCGGTACCGGTCGGACGGGGCGAGCGGGCCGGACGGGGCGGACGAGGCGGACGGGGCGAGCGGGAGGGGCCGACGTGGGGACCGTCACAGGCCCTGCGGCCCCGGCCGGGCCGCCCCGTAGACTCGGTTGATTGTGACTGCCACCGCCCCGATCCCCCAGCAATCGCCCTCCGCCCGGCTCTCCGCGGCGCCCGCCGCGTACCCCGCGCCGATGTACCCGCACAAGGCCACCGAGGCCCAGCACAGCGAGCGGCGCATCCGCAGCTTCCAGCCGCGCCGGGGCCGGATGACCAACGCCCAGGCCGGGGCGCTGGACCGGGGCTGGGAGCGGTACGGCATAGCGATCGACGGCACCCCGCTCGACCTGGACACGCTCTTCGACGGCCGGCCGGTCACCCTGGAGATCGGCTTCGGCATGGGCGAGACCACCGCCACGATGGCCGCCGCCGACCCGACCACCGGCATCCTGGCCGCCGACGTCCACACCCCCGGCCACGGCAACCTGCTCGGCATGCTGGAGCGCGACGGCAGCGAGAACGTCCGGTTGGCCGCCGGTGACGCCGTCATCCTGCTGCGCGACATGCTGCCCGACGCCTCGCTGGCCGGTCTGCGGGTCTACTTCGCCGACCCGTGGCCCAAGCCGAAGCACCACAAGCGCCGGCTGATCCAGCCCTCCTTCCTGGAGTTGGTCCTCCCCCGGCTGGCGCCCGGCGCGCTGGTGCACTGCGCCACCGACTGGGAGCCGTACGCCGAGCAGATGCTCGCCGTGCTGTCCGACTCGCCGGAGCTGGAGAACCTGCACCCCGAGGGCGACGGCACCGGCTGGCTGGAGCCCGCCGACCACCCGGACGGCTCCATCCCCGGGTACGCGCCGCGCCCCGACTGGCGTCCGGTCACCAAGTTCGAACGGGCCGGCCTGGCCAAGGGCCACGTGGTGCACGACCTGCTGTTCCGCCGCCGCTGACCGACCGCCGGGTGTTCGACCCGGCCGACCGACCGGGGCCCGGCGGCCGCCGACGGGCGCGCCCGGGGCGGGTGATCCGTCCCCGTTCCTCCCGACCGCCCGACGGCGTGGCCTACCCTGTGCCGGGTGAGCACCCCGTCCGGCGGTGGGTACCACATCAGCGTGCGGGCCGCCGACGACCGAGAGTTGCCCACGCGCACCGCCGGCACCCGGACCATCCCGGGGCCCCGGAGGCGCCGGGCCCACCGGCTCGTGCCCTGGCCGGGCCGGGCCGACGCCGGGGCGGCGGGCGCGGCGGGCCTGCCGGGTGCGGCGGGTGCGCCGGACGCGCCGGACGCGTCCGAGGCCGTACCCGCCGGGCCGGTCCGCTCGGGCCGCCCGGGGCGCTCGGTGGCGTTGTCCTCCGTGACCGCGACGGCCGTGCTGACCCTGGCCGGCTGCGGCGTGCTGATCCTCCACCTGGTCCGCCGCCAGACCGGCACCGCCGGACTGCTGGTCGGCCTCGGGCTCGCGATGGTCCCGCTGCCGTTCGTGCTCGGCGGCCTCGCCTGGCTCAACCAGACCGCCCGGGTGCCGCTGCGGCACACCGTCTTCTGCCTCGCCTGGGGCGCCTGCGCCGCCACCACGGTCGCGATCCTCGCCAACGGCTGGACCAGCAGCTACCTCACCGCCCACCAGGGCAGCCTCGGCGAGGTGCTGGGCGCCGACCTGGTCACCCCGGTGATCGAGGAGAGCGCGAAGGGCGCCGCCCTGCTCGTCCTGCTGCTGCCGCTCGGCCGCCGCCTCCGATGTCACGGCCCCCGCACCGACCGCCCCTGCGCCGCCGTACTGCGCCGGCTGCCCGGCCCGCGCCGGCCGCTGCACGGCTACGACCGCCCACCGCGCGGGTACGACCGCCGCCCCGCCCTGCCGCACGCCCGCACCCGGCTGCGGCTGCGTCCCTACCTGCGCCCGCTGCCGTACCTGAACCCGGCGCCGTACCCCGGGCCGGGCGGGCGGACGGCGGCGCCGGGGCACCGGCGGGCCCGGTCCCGGCCGCGCACCCTGGCCGCCGGGGTGGTCCTCGGCGGGATCACCGCCTGCGGCTTCGCCTTCACCGAGAACGCGCTCTACCTGGGCCGGGCGTTCACCGACGACCAGCAGCAGCGGCTGGACAGCATCGGCCTCGGCGAGCCGCCCAGCCTGCGGGACTTCGACAGCACCGTGCAGACCTTCGTCCTGCGCGGCCTGCTCTCCCCCTTCGCCCACCCGCTGTTCACCGCGCTGACCGGGCTGGGGCTGGCCCTCACCCTCACCACCGGACGCCGCTGGCTGGCCCGGCTGGCGGCGCCGACCGGGTTCGTCCTGTCGATGGCGCTGCACGGCACCTGGAACGCCGCCGCCGACCTCGGCACGCACGGCTTCCTGCTGGTGTACGCGGTGCTGATGGTGCCCTGCTTCGCGGCGCTGGTCTGCTTCGCCGTCTGGGCCCGGGCGCGGACCGGGCGCCATGTCGCGCGGCGGTGAGCGGGGCGATGCACGGGGCTGGACGCCGGGGCGGTGAGCGGGTGGCGGGCGGGGCTCCGGAGAACCGATTTCCCATTCGGACGACTTCCCCGTATTGTTGGGTTCACCGACGCGGGGTGGAGCAGCTCGGTAGCTCGCTGGGCTCATAACCCAGAGGTCGCAGGTTCAAATCCTGTCCCCGCTACTCAGTAGCACCGAAGGCCCGGAGGACTCGTCCTCCGGGCCTTCGTCGTTCCTGTCGTTCGCGTCGTTCGCACCGGACCCTTCGGACCCCGGGCGCGAGGGCGGCACGGTCCTGCCACGAAGCTGTAACAGCGCGGCGAGTCAAGAGAGGTTAAAGAAAGCGTCGATCATACTGAGTGACAAATAACCCGTTCGGACGCGGACAGTCGCGCCGAGTTAGGAAAGCACTCATGTTGTCGAAGCGCCTTGCCAGCACCGCCGCGATCTGCCTGCTGCTGGCGGCCGGGGCGACCGCCTGTGGCGACGACAAGGACAAGGCCTCCGCGGCGCCGAAGCTGGACACCGCCAAGCTCAGCGCCGAGGAGATCCAGAAGCAGGCCAAGGACGCGCTGGCCGGCGCCTCCTCGGTCAAGATCGTGGGTGGCATCACCAACGGCAAGGACAAGCTGGCGCTCGACCTGGCCGTCGACACCAAGGGCCAGTGCCAGGGCTCGATCAGCATGCCCGGGATGGGCAAGTTCGAGCTGCTGAGCGACGGCAAGCAGGTGTACGTGAAGCCGGACGCCGCGTTCCTGACCGCCGTCGGCGGCGAGGACGGCGCCAAGGTCGCCGAGCTCTTCAAGGGCCGCTACATCGCGGGCATGCAGGACGACCCGGACATGAAGGAGCTCACGACGGTCTGCAACCTCAAGGAGCTCACCAAGAACTTCACCGAGGACGGCAAGGCCACCGACCTCACCAAGGGCACCGCCGGCACCGTCAACGGCACCAAGACCTTCAGCGTCAAGTCGAAGAACAGCAACGGCGACGAGATGACCCTGCACGTCGCCACCGAGGGCAAGCCGTACCCGCTGCGGATCGAGAAGGCCGGCAAGGACGGCGGCCAGGTCGACTTCACCGACATCGACAAGGCCCTCACCGTCCAGGCCCCGCCGACCGACCAGGTCATCGACTACTCGAAGTTCAAGGACCAGGTGAAGCCCGCCTGAGGCCCCAACCGGCCCCGGGGATAAATGCGTTGCCCTCCTTCGGCGGGGCTGCCTAAGGTGGCCGCACACTGAAAGGAGGTGATCCTGAGTTGAGTTCCTTCAGGATGCGTGAGGTGGCTGCTCGCTAGAGCCGCCCCTGCCTGCGCAGGGTGGGGCCGTAGGCCTCCGGCAGGCGAAATCCACAGCAGTCACCCGGCCCGCGGGCTCACCGGCACATCCCCGGTGCCTTCGCGCCCGGTCCGTCACAGGACCGCGGCGAGGAGGAGCAGCCCGCGGGCTGTCTGCTTTTCCGGGGCCGGTGTTTCCGCGGCTGCTCCGAGGGCATCCCCGCTAGAGTCGGCGCGCACTCCGCAGAGGTGGGGCGCGGGCACTGGGGGTGGGCGATGGCTGGGGCGATGCGGCGGACCGGAGGCACGGGAGCCGTGCGGACGGCGCAGCGGACGGCGGCCGGGGCCCTGCTCGGCACCGGGGCGCTCGGGCTGCTGCTGTTCTCGTTGGGACGGGCACACCCCTGGCAGGCGCTGGGCGGCGGACTGATGGCGGCCTGCGCGGCGATGGTGGTCGGCGGCGCGCTGGGGTTCCTGTTCGGGGTGCCCCGGGTGCGGAGCGGCTCCGGCGGGAGCGGCGGTTCGGGGAGCGGTTCCGGGGGCGGTTCCGGGAGCGGCGAGACGCACGGCTCGTACGCGCCGAACACCAACCTCGAACAGGTCTCCGACTGGCTCACCAAGGTGCTGCTGGGCGTCGGGCTGACCCAGCTCGGCTCGATCGGCGAGCGGCTCGACCGGCTCGGGACGGCGCTCGCCCCGGCGCTGGGCGGTGGCGCGGGCGCCGCCCCGTTCGCGGCCGCGCTGGTCCTCTACTTCCTGCTGCTCGGCTTCCTGGCGGGCTGGCTGCTGACCCGGCTGGCGCTGCCCCGGGTGCTCTCCGACGCGGACCAGGCGCTGGACCTCTTCCTCGCCGGGCAGGACCGCGACCGCAAGGGCGACAAGGTCGGCGCGGACGACCTGCGGATGCGGGCCATGCAGCACCTGGGCCTGGTCGGCACCAGCACCGGTCAGCCGGGCGACCTCCCGGGGTCGCTGCTGCCGCCCGACCGGACCGCCGGGCCGGAACGGGTGGTGGCCGAGGTCCGGTCCACGGCCCGGCGCTCGGCGCTGACGGCCGGCCAGGTGCAGGAGCTGTTCGCGGACGGGTCGGAGGGCCGGCGGATCCAGGCGCTGGCCCTGATGCAGGGCGATCCGGCGCTCGCCGACCTGCCGAGCGTGCTGGACGCGATCGAGCGCCCGCGCTCCGGGTTCGAGCAGTACCACGCGCTGCTGGCGGCCCGCGGGCTGCTCTCCCGGCTGCCGGCCGAGGAGGTGCGGCGGCTGCGCGAGGCGGTGGCGGGGCAGCTGATGGCTCCGGACGGGATCCCGTACGGCTCGGACCGGAGCTGGCTGGCGGAGAAGATCCTGTCGCGCCTGGAGACCCCGGTCTTCCTCCCGCAGCAACAGAACGGGGCGGCGGACAGCCCCGCGGAGGGCGGTCCGGCGACGGGCGCCCCTGCTGCGGGGGCCCCGGCCGCGGGGACTCCTGCCACGGGGACTCCTGCCACGGGGGCCGAACCGGGACAGGGCTGACGGGCGGGTCCGCTTCCCGGGGAGCCCCGGGGACTCCCCGGGACCCGGGTGGGCTCAGACGGTGAAGCGGAGCTCCGGCCGGTCCCAGCCGATCGGCGGCTTGGCCGGGAAGGTGCCGACGCGTTCGGCACCCATCCGCAGGTAGAAGGCCTCGGCGGGCGGGTGCGAGACGACCTTGATGCCGCCGGTGATGCCGACGGCGCGGGCGCGGTCGAGCATGTGGGTGATGAGCAGTCGGCCGATGCCGAGCCCCTGCGCCTCGTCCGCGACGAACATGAGGTCCAGGTCGGGGACCGGGTCGGTGACCAGCGCGTAGAAGCCGAGCAGGAGGTCGTCGGCGGCGCGGACCGCGAGGTGGACCTCGTGCCGGGCCAGGTACTCCGGGGTCACCCGGTAGCCGGCGATCATCGCCGCGTACGCGCCGCGGTAGGCGGAACAGTTCTGGATCAGGGCGGTGAGCCGGTCGGCGTCCGAGGCCTCGGCCGGCTTGATCAACGTCTCGGTCATGGGCGTGAGTATAGGAGTGATCAGGCAGTTCAACCATTACCGGGGTGGTGGCCGACCCGGTGCGGGCCGACCCGGTGCAGGACGAGCAGGCGCCGGGGGCGCGCACCCTCGCCGTCGGGCGGCAGCCGGCGGACCTCGCTGGCGATCCGGCGCTCGCCGAGCCCGTGCCGGACGGCGTCGAGGTGGGCGCTGGGGCGGCCCGCGGCGTCGCACAGCGGGTGGATCCGGACCTCGCCGCCGGGGGCGGTGACCCGGACCAGTTCGGCCAGTGCGGCCACCTGCCGCTCCGGCGTGAACAGGTCGGGATAGGCGAACACCAGGTACCCGCTGAGGGTGAGGGCGAAGGTGCCGTCCGCGAAGGGGAGGCGCGGCAGCGCGGCGGCCACGTACTGCTCGGGGTGGTCGGCGCGGTCGGCGGCGAACAGCCGGCGGGCGCGGTCCCAGCTGCGCAGGTAGCACTCGGGCGGGCGGTGGTGGGGCGCCGGGTAGAGGTCGGGGCGGACGGCCATCGCGGCGGCCATGGCGGCCCGGGCGGTCAGGGCGCGGGCGGTGATCTCGGCGGCGGGGTGGGCGTAGACCGGGTCGGCGGCGATGACCCGGCAACCGAGCGGGCGGGCCTCGGCGGCCAGCGCGGCGGCGCCGCCCGGGCAGTCCAGCAGCGGGCCGGAGAGGGCGGCGAGCCGGGCCCGGGTGAGGCCGAAGAGGCCGCAGTACTCGTCCAGCGAGCGGGAGGTCACCAGCACGGTGGCCGGGACAGCGGCTGGGACGACGGCCGGGACGGCGCCTGGGACGACGGTCGGCGGCGGGGCGGGCGCGGGGTGGGCGGTTCGGTCGGCCATCGCGGCCATCCGAACACGGAGCGACCCCGGCCGCATCCGGAAGCGTCCGGGGAGCGGGCGGGGCCAGGCGGGGCCAGCAGGAATCTGTAGACCGGTCGGCATATTTCTGTAGACCGGTCTATATAGTCACGATCTGTAGACCGGTCTACATATTCGAGAGTACGTAGACCGGTCTACATATTTGGGGGCAGGTAGACCGGTCTACATATTTCGCCCGGGCTGGGCGTCGGCTGGGCACCGACGGGGAACACACGGGGAACACGCGGGAGAGGGTGGGGCGAGGAACGGGCCGCCGGCCGGGGTCAGCGGCCGAGGAGGCCCTGGGCGGCGAGGCGGTTGACGTTGGTGAGGCCGCGCACCAGCTGCGGGGTGACGAAGACGAACAGCAGCCCGATCAGGCAGACCCCGGCGATCTGCAGCGGCGACTCGACGTAGTAGACGTGCTGGACCCCGTCGCTGTCGGTGAAGTCGAAGATCCGGTAGCCGGGCCAGTCCGTGTACTTCGGGAAGACCCAGTGGTAGACGGGGTACAGCGCGAGCGACCAGCCGACGAGCAGGAAGACCAGCGACAGCACCATGCTGAGGATCGCCCAGGGGAACATCACCACCTGGTAGAGCACCGCCTTCCAGCCCGCCGCGTCCGCGAGCCGGGCGGTGACCGTGCCCCAGGTGCCCCGCCGGGTGACGCGGACCGGCGCCGGGCCCGGCACGTCCAGGGCGAGCATGGTGCGGATCCGGGACCGTTCCAGCCGGCCGAAGCCGCGCCCGGCGGTGGTCAGCGCCGCGAGCACCGGGAGCCCCAGGACGGTGACGAAGGTGCCGAGGCCCAGGGAGAACAGGGTCACCGCGAGCACGAAGCCGGCGATCGCCACCGGCAGGCCGGTCAGCGCGTAGCCCAGCTCGCGGTAGAAGTAGGAGGTGAACGGCGCCCGCCAGGCGTACGGCGGGTCCTCGGTACGAAGGGCGCCACCGAGACGGTCCTCGCCGTCGTGGGTGTCGTACGCGTCGTACTCGCTGCGCTGCATGCTGGTGTGGGTGCTCATGGCCGGGTCTCGGTCCCTCGGGTCGGTCGCGGATCGGGGCTCGTCGGGCGGTTCCTGCCGACCCCTGAAGCCTGTCAAAACGCGGTCCGGGCGGACATCCGGCTCCCCGGCGAACCGGAGGTGGGGTTATCCCCCCTCCCCCGGCGGGTCCCCCGGCGACTCCCCCTCCGGGTCGTCGGAGAGCGGGTCGTCGGAGAGCAGCGCGTACTGGTAGGCGTCGTGCCAGCCGTCGGAGCGCCGGAAGTCGTGCCGGACCCGGCCCTCCAGCCGGAAGCCGGCCCTGGTCAGCACCCGGACCGAGGCCGCGTTGTCGACCGCCACCCGGGCCTCCAGCCGGTGCAGCCCGAGCGGGCCGAACGCGAAGTCGCGGAGCAGCCCGACCAGTTCGCCCGCGTACCCGAGCCCCCAGGCGTCGCGGCGCAGCGCGTACCCGAGCGAGGCGGAGCGGTGGCTGGCGAGGCCGAGCGCGACGTTGCCGATCGGGACGGCGCGGGCCGGGTCGTCGGCGTCGGCGAGGCGGGTGACGGCGAGCCGGTAGACCTCGCGGTCGTCCTTCTCCGCCTCCTCCAGGAACTGTTCGACCTGGTCGGCGCAGGTCTCCCGGTCGCGCGGCTCGAACGGGAGGTGGCGGCAGGCCTCCGGGTCGCCGAACACCGCGTGCAGGGCGTCCACGTCCTCGGGGGTGTGGTGGAACTCGCGGATGGCCAGCCGGGGGCCGATGAGTCGGACAGGCACCATGGCTCCCGACCCTACCCGCGACCAGCGGTTACGGTTCGTGGTTATGGAAGACGAAGACCTGCGGCTCGCCCCGCGCACCAAGGCCGCCGATCTGCTCGCCTGGGCGGAGGCGGAGGGCCGCGCGCCGCTCGCCGAGGAGCCGGTGCGGACGGTGCTGGCGCTGCTGGAGCTGGGCGAGGGCAGGATGCACGACGGCTGGCCCGAGCTGACCTCGGCCGCGGTGGAGCACCTGCTGTACGAGCGGCTGCACCTGTACGTCCAGCCCGCGCCGGAGCTGGACCCGCTGGCGTACGGCGCGGCGGTGCGGCTGCTGATCGACCACCAGCGCGCGGCGAAGCGGCTGAACGCCAAGCGGCAGGAGCGGCTGCACGCGGAGGCCGAGTGGCAGGGCGAGCTGGCGGCCGGGCTGCTGCGCCGGGCCGACCTGGTGACCTGGCCCCGGCTGTACGCGCTGCTGCTGCGCGCGGACGGGGTGGACACCGCGGACGGGGCGGCGGTGCGGTCCTGGCTGGAGGGGTTCCGGGGGCTGGCGGAGGAGGAGCGGCTGGCGGCGTTCGCGGCGCTGGAGGCGGACGGCGTGCTGGACCCGGTGGACGACGGGGGCTGGGACGGCGCGGCGCGGACGCTGGCGGTGGGCATGGCCACGGACGGGGCGCGCCGGCTGCTGGAGCACGGGCTGATGCAGCGCAGCTACCGGAACCTGGCCGAGCTGACGGCGCTGGGCCGGCCGATGCCGGAGGAGCTGGCCGGGGACTTCGGGGCGTTCGAGGAGGCGGCGGTCGAGGCGGCGCTGGACCTGTCGGGCGAGTGGACGGTGCCGGGGCTGCCGCGGCTGCTGGTGGAGGAGTTCCCGGAGCTGGCGCCGGAGCCGGGGCAGGCGGAGATCGACGCCTACCTGGCGGGTCTGGAGCCCGCCGCGGACGAGACCTGGGAGCCGGACGCGGCGGACGAGGACTGGCAGCCGGACGCGGAGGACGAGGCCTGGGCGGCGGACACGGAGGACGCGGCGGACGCGGACGACGAGGACCGCCCGCGCGCGGAGTAGTCCGGGAACGACGCGGGGCCCCGGCCGGATCGACGGCCGGGGCCCCGCGCGGTGCCGGGGGGGCGGGGTCAGGGGGTGACGCCGCGCTGCTCGAACCAGGTCTCCGGGTCGACGGGCGCGCCGCCGCCGGGCCGGACCTCGACGTGCAGGTGCGGGCCGGTGACGTTGCCGGTGGCGCCGACCTTGCCGATCTGCTGGCCGGGGACGACCTTGCCGGAGCCCTTGATGATCGAGGAGAGGTGGCAGTACCAGATCTCGGTGCCGTCGGGCAGCGTCTCGACGATCCGGTAGCCGTAGGCGCCGGCCCAGCCGGCCGAGGTGATGGTGCCCTGGCCGACCGCGTAGACGGCGGTGCCGGTGTCGGCGGCGAAGTCCAGGCCGGTGTGCAGGTGGGCCCAGTAGCGGGCGCTCTGGCCGTAGTGCGCGGAGAGGTTGTAGTCCTTCACCGGCAGGGTGATCGCGGCGAGCTTGGCCTTCTCGGCGGCCTCGGCGGCGCGCTTGGCCTGCTCCTGCTGGGCGAGCTGGACGGCGCGCTTGGCCTCGGCCTCCTGGGCGGCCTGGACGCGGGCGTCCTCCTCGGCGGCGGTGCGCTGGCTGTCGGCCTGCTGCTGGATCCGGGCGGCGAGGGCGAGGCCGGGGTCGGCGGCGAGCGCGACCGGGGTCTCGTCGGGCGCCTCGACGGCGGGCGCGGCGGCCGGGGTGGCGGAGGCGAAGCCGGTGGCGCCCAGGGTGGCGGCGACGGCGGTGACGCCGAGCAGCGGAGCGGTGCCGCGGGTCTGACGGGGCATCCGGTGCCGGTTGGCGTCGGCGGCCGGCGGGGCGCTCTCGTCGGCGGGGCCGGTGAACGGGCCGGGGCCGGCGAAGGGCCCGGGGCCGCCGAAAGGGCCGGGCCCGGCGGACGGACCGGGGTGGTCGAGCAGCTGGGTGCCGGCAGAGGAGCCGGACGGGTGTGCCGGGGTGTGCGTCGACGCCACGGAGGCGCGCTCCTTTCCTTCCTTCGCGCCTACCGGGTTAGCTGACGGGTTCGGAGCAGGAAGGTCTCCTACGGCTGGGCCTGGGCCCGGCCGATTCACCCCAAGGAACGTGGTTCCCCGGCTCCCTGGCCTGCCCGGAGGCCGGCCGGCGGGATTAGGCGACGGCGCACGGTGCCGTCTGGGTACGGCGTTGCGGACCGCGCTGCGTTATCAAACGTTAATCCGAGTGGCCCCCGATTCCAAGCCGTTCGTCGTTGACGACGGATGAGGATCGGGCAGTACGGCACTCGATGGGCGATTTGTGAGGTTTGATGACAACTGACACTACCGAACGTGAGAGGACGTCAACGAACGGCCCCCCAACTGAGTACTCCTACTCATGCGAGGCCGGGAGCGCGCGGCCCATCCTGGCGCCATGAGCGCACCGATGCAGTCACGCACCACGGCCGCGTACTACGTCCAGGCCGTCCTGTCCTTCGCCCTCGCCGCCTCCACCCTCGCGATCGGGATCGCCTTCCTCCCGGTGGAGCCCTGGACCCGGGCCTTCCTGGGGATCGGCCTGCTGTACACCGTCACCTCCACGTTCACGCTGGCCAAGGTGGTCCGGGACCGACAGGAGTCCACCGACCTGGTGACCAGGGTCGACCAGGCCCGGCTGGACAAGCTGCTGAGCGAGCACGACCCGTTCAAGGTGGAGGGGGTCTGAGGACGGGAGCGACCCCGGGCCGATCCGAATCGGCATAGGCGATAGCTTGACGGCTAAGGCTATTAGCCTTAGCTTTATGGCTATCGGCACGTCGCCGACGTCCGGACCGAGGAGGCCCCCATGAACGGCACCACCGCCCCCGTCACCCGCTACCTCGACCTCCCCGGCGGCCGGATCGCCTTCGACGACACCGAGCACGGCGCCGGCGCCCCGGTCGTCCTGCTCCCCGGGATGCTCGACAGCCGGGCCGCGTACCGGCACCTGCGCCCGCTGCTCACCGCCGCCGGCCGCCGGGTGATCACCATGGACCTGCGCGGCTTCGGCGAGTCCTCGATCGTCTGGGACGACTACACGCCCGCCGCGATCGCCCGCGACGTCCTCGCCCTGCTCGACCACCTGGGCATCGAGCGGGCCGTGCTGGCCGGCAACTCGTACACCGGCGCCAGCGTGGTCAAGGCCGCCGGGGACGCCCCCGCGCGGGTCGCCGGGATCGTCCTGCTGGACGCCTTCGTCGAGAACGTGCCGCCGACCGCGCTGCAGCGCGTGGTGGTCGGCGCGATGGGCCGGCTGCTGGTGCACTCCCCCGCCTTCTGGGGCCTCTACCAGCGGAAGGCCGCCTACCCGACCACCAAGCCGGCCGACCACGAGGAGTACGTGGCCGGGCTGGTCGCCGCGCTGCGCACCCCGGGCCGGAAGACCGCCACCCGCGGCTACGTCCGCGGGGACTCCTCGCCGGCCGGCTGGACCGCCGCCGTGCGCTGCCCGGCGCTGGTCGTGATGGGCGAGAAGGACCCCGACTTCGCGAAGCCGGAGCTGGTCGCCGACCGGCAGGCCGCCGCGCTGGGGGCGCGCAAGGTGATGATCGAGGGCGCCGGGCACTACCCGATGGCCGACCGCCCGCAGGCCACCGCGGACGCCCTGCTGTCCTTCCTCGCCGAGGCCGAGCGGGCCTGAACCCGGGCCTGAACCCGGGCCCGACCCCGGGCCCGAACGCCATGCCCGAACGCCAGGCCCGAACCCCGGGCCCGGCCCGCGCCCCCATCCCTTCCACCCCCTCCAGGAGAACCGCGATGCCCCGAGTCGGACTGACCCCCGAGCAGGTCGTCGGCCACGCCCTCGCCCTCATCGACGAGCAGGGCCCGGAGGCCCTCACCCTGGCCGCCGTGGCCGCCCGGGCCGGCGTCGCCACCCCCTCGCTGTACAAGCACGTCAGCGGCGGACTGGCCGAACTGCGCCGGCTGGTCGCCGTCCGGGTGACCGAGGAGCTGGCCGACCGGCTCGCCGAGGCCGCACTCGGCCGCGGCGGGGACGACGCCGTCGCCGCCGTCCTGCGGGCGTACCACGCGTACGCCACCGAGCACCCGCACCGGTACGGCGCGCTGCCGCAGGCCCCGCAGCCGGACGACGACCTGGCCGCGGCGGCGGCCCGGCTGGTCGGGGTGATCGTCGCGGTGCTCCGCGAGTACGGGCTGGAGGGCTCCGAGGCGATCCACGCGGCCCGGACCTTCCGCTCGCTGGCCCACGGCTTCGCCGCGCTCTCGATCGGCGGCGCGTTCCAGCTCGGCGAGGATCTCGGGGAGACCCAGGACCGCATGATCACCGTGCTCACCGCCGGCCTGCACGGCTGGCCGCGGCCCTGAGCCCCGGCGGCGGACCGGGACCGGGGCCGGGAACGGGAACGGGAACGGGAACGGCGAAGGGCCCGGAGCGGGAGGCTCCGGGCCCTTCGTCGTGCGGTGGGGCTAACAGGACTTGAACCTGTGGCCTCTTCCTTATCAGGGAAGCGCTCTAACCGTCTGAGCTATAGCCCCGCACCGTCGGACGCACCGCGCTGCGGCACGTCGTACGGAGAAGGGTACCGGACCCGGCGGGGCTGCCCGAACACCCCGGGGCCCACACGCCCCGGGGCACACCGTCCGACTCTCTCCTCACGGGCATAAGAAATAAGGTATTAAGAATTAACTGCCCCATAAGGAGCCGGAGAGGCCGGGAATCCCGTGGATCCGCGCAGCAGCCCCACCGCGCACAGCGCCATGCGCTGCGTCCGCTTATTGCTGGGCTGCTCCAGCGCCGCCGAACTGCTCGGCACCGTGCTCGCCGAAGGCCCGGGCTGGATCACCGGCGAAGGTTCGGCGCTCTACCTGCTGGATTCCGCCGGAATGCTCCGGCTGACCGCCTCGCACGGCCTGCCCGACTGGGCCCGCGAACGCTACGGCGTGGTCGATCCGGCCGGCGACCTCCCCGCCGCGATGGCGCTCCGGCTGCGCCGCCCGTACCTGCTGAGCCCCGAACGCACCAGCGTCGACTACCCGAACCGGAACACCGGGATGGGCACCGGGATGGTCGCCATCAGCACGCTGCCGATGGTCGTCGACGAGCGGCCGATCGGCGTCCTGGCCCTGGCGCTCGCCCATCGGGGGACCGTCCCCCCGCGTGATCTGGACGTGCTGGAGACGATCGGCGACGCCTGCGCGCACCGGCTCGCCCACCTGCTGGACCACGCCCGGACCGGACGCGCCGCACAGAACGGCCGGAGCGCGCCGGACGGCGTGCGCCCGGGCGTCTGCCCCGACCGCCCCGACGGCACCGACCCGGCCGACGGCCTGGCCCACCCGATGCTCTCGCTCGCCGTCCGGGCCGCCGGGCACGGCGCCTTCGAACGCGACCTGGTCACCGGCGAGACCTTCTGGGACGCCCAGGCGCACCGGCTGGTCGGCCGGCCCGTGCCGGAGGGCGCCGGCTCGGCCCCCGCCCCCGACCTCGACCGGCTGGTCCACCCGGAGGACCTGCCGGACGTCCGGGCCGTGCTCGCCGAGGCGCTCGCCACCGGCGGCCCGTACCGGATCCGGTACCGGGTGCCACGCCGGGGCGGCGGCGTGATCCGGATCGAGGAGACCGGGGAGGTGATGCTGGACGTGCACCGCCGGCCGGTCCGGATCGCCGGGCTGCTGGCCGACCTGGACCACGGCCGCGCCCCGGACGAACGCCCACCCGCCGGTCCGGACGAGGCGCCCGCCGCCGGGGCCCGCTCGGCGCTGCTGCTGGCGCTCACCCGGGCGCTGTCCCGGGCGGTCACCGTCCGGGACGTCACCACGGCGGTCACCGACGTCGTCCGGCCGGCCTTCGGCGCCGCCAGCATCGTGCTCGACCTGGTCGACGAGGGCCGGCTGCTACCCGTCTCGCACACCGTCTACGGCGGCCCCAGACGGACCGAACTGACCCGGCTCGCCGACCTCTCCGAGGGCGTCATGCAGCGGGCGCTGGCCCGCTCGGCGCCGCTGTTCAGCGAACCCGCCCGCCGCGGCCGGGCCCCACAACAGGGAGCAAACAGCGGCACCGGCACCAGCACCGGCACCGGCACCGGCACCGAGGACGGCGGCACGCCGCTCGCCCCGGCCGCCTGGGCGGTGCTGCCGCTGATCGCCTCCGGCCGCCAGGTCGGCTCCTGCCTGATCACCTTCGCCGCCGAGCGGGTCTTCAGCCGCGAGGACCGCACCCTCTACTCCGCCTTCGCCGGCATCCTGGCGCAGTCCCTGGAGCGCGCCCGCCTCTACGACACCCACCACCACCGGGCCACCGAGCTGCAGCGCGCGATGCTGCCGCGCACCCTGCCCCGGCTGGCCGGGGTCGCCAGCGCCGCCCGCTACCTGCCGAGCACCGAGGGGATGCAGATCGGCGGCGACTGGTACGACCTGCTGCGGCTGCCGGACGGCCGGATCGGGCTGGTGATCGGCGACGTCCAGGGCCACAACGCCGAGGCGACGGCGGTGATGGGCCAGCTGCGCAGCGGCCTGCGCGCGTACGCCACCGACGGGCACGACCCGGCCGCCACGCTGGCCCGGACCAGCCGGCTGCTGGCCGAGCTGGACACCGAGCTGTTCGCCACCTGCCTCTATCTGACCCTCGACCCGGCCGACGGCACGCTGCGCGCGGCCCGGGCCGGGCATCCGGCCCCGGTGCGGGTCACCGCGGACGCCCGGGCGGTGGAGCTGGAGCTGCCCGGCGGCCCGCCGCTGGGCGTCGCCCCGGACCGGCCGTACCCGCTGGCGGTGGAGCGGCTGGCGCCCGGCGAGACGCTGCTCGCCTACACCGACGGCCTGGTGGAGGACCGGGAGGAGGACTACGACGAGTCGGTGCAGCGGATGCTCGGCGGTCTGGAGCTGTGGGCCCGCAACAGCGGTGCGGTCCGGGTTGAGCCGGGGCCCGCCCTGGAACGGCTGGCCGATCTGCTCACGCTGAACGTGACCGAACGGCGGTCCCGTCCGGACGATGTCGCGCTGCTGTTGTTGCACCGTTTGTCACCAGTGCAATAGCGGGTCCCCCGGGGCCTCCGGAGGGGGTTCGGAGCGAGTTCGTGGACCGTCCGATCGGGTCCGAAGCAGGGGGGAACGACGCGGTATTGACGGGATATCGATGAGATCCGGTCACTTGGCGAGATCCGTTCACACCTTCGTAGGATCATCACCCTAGAATTCGCGGCGTGACGATGACTCAGTGGTGCGCTACGGCTACCGGCGTGTTCGCCGCCCTCGCCCTCGTGGCCGCCGCCCGCTACCGCGCGGTCTCCGCCACCCAGCGCCGCAAGGTCACCCAGCAGCAGCGCGACCTCGCCCGGCTGCGCGAGCAGCTCACCGCCGAACAGGCCCGCCGCGGCAGCGAACTGGCCGCCGTCCAGCAGGAACAGGAGCTCAACTCCTCCACCCAGCGGGCCTTCCTCAGCGTCGCCCGCCGGATCCTGGTGATGGCCCACGACCAGCAGGCCCTGCTGGACGAGATGGAGCGCACCCACGACGACCCGGCCCTGCTGGAGGGCCTGCTCAAGGCCGACCACGCCGCCGCCCAACAAGCCCGCCTGGCCCAGACGCTGGCCGTGCTGTGCGGGGCCCGGGCCGGACGGCACTGGCCCGAACCGGTCTCGCTGGAGGACGTCGTGCGCGGCGCCCAGTCCCGCATCCTGCCGTTCCAGCGGGTGATGGTCCGCAGCCGGATCGAGACCGCCGTGGTCGGCGCCGCCGCCGAGGCGCTGATCCACGCCGTGGCCGAACTGCTCGACAACGCCACCCGCTACTCCCCACCCAGCACCCAGGTGTTCGTCACGCTGATGCCGGTGCACAACGGCGCCGTGATCGAGATCGACGACGGCGGCGTCGGCATGCCCGAGCAGGCCGTCACCAAGGCGGCCGCCGCGCTGGCCGGCGGCTCCGGCATGGAGGTCTCCCGGCTCGGCGAGGTCCCGCAGCTCGGCCTGGCGGCGGTCGGCCGGCTCGCCGAGCAGTACGGGTTCCGGGTCACGCTCAGCTCGGCGCCCTCGCCGTACGGCGGGGTGCGGGTGGTGGTGCTGCTGCCGAACGCGCTGCTCACCGAGCCGCTGCCGCCGACCGTGCCGGGCCTCGGCGCGGAGGACGCGGTGTTCGGGCCCGGGCCGTACGGGCCCGCGCCGGGCGCCGGTCACGGCCGGTCGGCCGACCGGACCGGCCGGACCGCGCGCACGGGGCAGTCGGGACAGCCAGGGCAGTCGGGGCAGTCGGGGCAGTTGGGGCAGCCGGGGCAGGCCGCCCCGTCGGTCCGGCCGGACGGGCCGACCGCGCCCGCCGCCCCGTACGGGCAGTCCCCGTACGACCCGTCCCCCTACCACCCGTCGCCGTACGGCCCGTCGACCTACGGGGACGAGCCGTTCGCCTCCCCGGCGGCGTCCGGGTACCCGCCGGTGTACCCGCCCGGCTACCCGGCGGCCGACGAGCCGACCGCCCCCGCCCCGGCCCCCGCCGGTGCGCGGCACGGTGCCGGGACGCCCGGCCAGGCGTCTGCCGCGGTGAGGACGGCGCGCCCGACCTCACGGTGCGGGTGTCGGCCCCGGTGCCGGCCGGCCCGTCCGCGGCCAGTGCTGCC